>CAZLRN010000534.1:0-2979 GCA_964561715.1 uncultured Spirochaetales bacterium | reverse complement strand
TAACCCCACTCTGGGATAAAGAGCCCTGTCGGCGTTGTTCCATTGAATTCGTATCGATGGTAACTAAAGACACGGCTGAATTAAGATCGTGTGTTGGGGTGCACCAGTGAGTTGGATTTAAAATCGAACAGACTGTGACGTGGGGCGGGCTGGCTAAGGGCACGGTACCGGTAATTCTGAAACGCCCTGTCGACTTCCTGGCCAAAAAGCTCGGATTCGGTGACGTCGTGCTCATGGTTGTTTCGAAGGATTGTGGAAACACCCGATAGATCTTGACAGGTCTCGCTAAAATCCCCTAGAGTCATAGTTACCCTTATACTTTGCGTAGTTGCTATCAATTAATCGTGCACAGTACAATTTAAGTTAGTCTGTTCAACGGGCTGTAAGCCGGGTGTTACATCACGTTATTGAGGGTACTTATGAACAGGGAGAGGCTTTCCTCCCTTTCTCGGATGGAGCTGAGGAAAGTCGCCAGCCGCTTCAGAATAAAGCCCGCACTAAATGCCGACAGAGAGACGCTGATCAACTTGCTGTTGGACCACTTCGAAGAACTAAAGGCGGAGAGAGAGCAGTCCAACAATCTCCAGATGCGCGGTGAGGAGAAGAAATACGAGATCAGTGTGGACGAAGAGCTGGGTGTTAGCATTTTTGAAGAAGCCTTTCCCATTCCTCGTCGCTACAATGAGACTCGCCTAAGAGCCCTCGTGAGGGATCCCGAATGGGCCTACGCCTATTGGGAAATCAAGGAAGCCGAGTTGAAGAAGCTCAAGATAAATCCACGGTACCGAGGGCTTTTTCTCAGGGTTCATGATGTAAAGGATGTTGACTACGATGGGACTAACTCCAACTCGCACTTTGATATTCCCCTGACAATGAACGACGATCACTGGTACATCCATCTCCCGCAACCGGGAAGCTCTTATGTCCTGGAGCTTATCTATATAAACAGCAGAAAGCCTCATGTTCTCGCGCGGTCGAACATGATTCATACCCCTTTGGGCAAGCTTTCTGATTCCTCTCTCTCCGCCGATGGGCCGGACGAGGTAATATTGACAATGTCGAGTCACAATGGGAGTTCGACCTTTCCGACATCCGATTCGATTCCTCATCGGTTGTCGCGCGAGTAAACGACTCGAAACGGAATCTAGCCATGAAAACCGGTTACTTCCTTATCGTTCTTCACGCTCATCTACCCTTTGTCAGACATCCGGAGTACGAACGCTTTCTGGAGGAAGATTGGCTGTTCGAGGGAATCTCTGAAACCTATCTACCTCTGATACGGGTTTTCGAGAGAATCAAAGCAGACCAGGTGCCATTTCGAATGACTCTCTCCCTCTCTCCCACTTTACTCTCAATGCTGAGTGATCCATTGCTGCAGGACCGCTATGTCAAACACCTGGAGCGTTCAATTGACCTCGCAGAGAAGGAGGTTCGTCGCACAAAGGATTTGTCGGAGTTTCGCGAGCTCTCCGAAATGTACCTGGGCTTATTTAGAGAGAATCATCGAGATTTCACTGAAAGATTCGATCGCGATCTCGTCTCGGTCTTAAGGCAAATTCAAGACTCCGGGCTTCTAGAGCTCATAACGTGTGGCGCGACCCATGCCTTTTTGCCTTTTTTTGAAGATTTTCCTAAAGCCGTTGAGGCTCAGATTCGTATCGCGGTTGACCTGCACGAAGAGAATTTTGGTCGACGGCCAGCAGGCATTTGGCTTCCGGAGTGCGGCTATTATCCAGGCCTCGAAGAGTATCTCGAGAAGAATGGAATCCGTTTCTTTTTCCTCGATTCTCATGGAATCACCTATGCGGATCAAATTCCCCAGTATGGTGTCTATGCTCCCCTGGCGTGTCGAAACGGCGTGCTGGCCTTCGGTAGAGATCCTGCATCATCGAGGGCAGTCTGGTCTGCCGAAGAGGGCTACCCAGGAGACATATCGTACAGGGATTTTTACCGCGATATCGGCTATGACTTACCGCTGGATTATATCGGTCCGTATATTCTGGATGGAGGAGTGAGGGTTAATACCGGAATAAAGTATTATGCCATAACAGGGCCGGGAGATGATAAAAAGCCCTATCGCCGAGAGGAGGCATTAAAAAAGGTGGAGGAGCACTCAGAGAACTTCATCTACGAACGATTGAAGCAGATCGAACATCTCTCAGCGCATATGGACCGTCCGCCTCTTATCACGGCGCCCTTCGATGCCGAGCTGTTCGGGCACTGGTGGTTCGAGGGACCGCTGTGGCTGGAATCCCTCACTCGAAAGATGAGCAACTCAGACCTGGCGCTTGTGTCTCCTCTAGAGTATATGGGGGAGTACACAGAAAATCAGGTAGCCACGCCCTCCTATTCCAGCTGGGGCAACAAGGGTTACGCCGAGGTCTGGTTGAATGGTACCAATCACTGGATATACAGGCATTTGCACAAGGCTATCGAGAGGATGCAGCAATTGGCTCAAATATTTTCAGCGACCAATGGTGTGCGAAAACGCGCGCTCAATCAGGCTGTCAGGGAGCTTTTGCTGATGCAGGCCTCTGACTGGGCGTTCATTATGAAAACAGGGACAACCGTTCCCTACGCTGTCAGGAGGGTGCGGGAGCATATTCACAATTTCAATAAAATTTATGATACCCTTCTGACGAATCATCTGGATCTAAACTGGTTGACCCAACTCGAAGAGAAGAACAATCTCTTTCCGCAGATTGACTATTCGATCTTTTCGTGATCGTCCGTGAACCTTTTGTGATAGTGGATTGCTCTATAGCAAGGGGTGTTGCATGTCTACAAAAAGCATGAGCTTTCGGCAGTTTCTCGAAACTGAAGACGCCGTCTACGGTATCTTTTCTAAGACCTCGGATCCCTTTTTTGTGGAAGCCATGGGTCGCGCCGGATGGGATTTTGTGATCCTCGACAACGAGCACGGTCCCAACTCACCCAGGGAGTTGTACCCTCTGCTCCTGGCGTCGTCCCTTAAAGGTA
>CAZLRN010000533.1:0-2985 GCA_964561715.1 uncultured Spirochaetales bacterium | reverse complement strand
GGTCAAAGCTGCCAAAAAAGAAGCTATGGTCGTGATCACGTTGTACTCGGCCTTCATGTGCGCCAGTCATTCCATCGGACGGGACGTCCTTGTCGATCACTTGAATAAGGATCCGGAAAGCGTCCGACAGGGTCTGGAAAAGATCAACGAAAGTATTCTCCTCTTCATTCGAGGATGCATAGACCGTGGAGTCGACGGTTTCTACGCTTCCACCCAAGGCGGCGAAAGCGGTCTTTTCAGAGACAGGAGCATTTTCACCGAGTATATCAAACCCTTCGACCTGCGAACCTGGAAAGAGATGGACTCGTGTCTTTTCAACATCCTTCACATCTGCGACTACCACGGCCGCTATGACGCCCTGACTCCCTTTGTGGATTACCCGGGGCATGTCGTAAACTGCGGACTGGAGCTGCATTCCGGTTCACTCCGGGCAAAAGATGTTGCCGAAATGTTCGACAGGCCCTTTATGGGAGGCATGGACAGGCACGGAGTCATCGTCTCTGGGCCGGAGGCCGCCATCGAGAAGGCCGCTCGCGCAGCCATCGAGGAAGCGCCCGACCGGTTCATCCTGGGAGCGGACTGCACCGTTCCCTCCGATATCAGCCGGGATCACCTCCGGGCCGCAATCGACACAGCCCACAGAGGCAGACGGGGATAGTCGGCTGTAACTGAGCCCGCACCGCCGAAGCGGTGGTCTTTTACAGGGAAGGCTGGATCAATTCGATCCTGACACCGTCCACGCCCTCCACGAAGGCCATGTTCCCGGATCGCTCGTATACCTTTAGCCCCTGGGCTTCGAATTTGGAGATCTGGGAATCAAGATCGTCGACCGACAATCCTACATGCTCGAGACCGTAGTGGATGGTCGGATCGCTGGGTCCCATGCCGCCCGCTTCCTCTGGCCGGGGGCTCGAGATGTTTATCGTCAAGCCACCGATCTCCACGGGAACGAAAAGCGCACCCCGGACTTCTCGTTCATTCAAGGGTTTCGCCCCGAACATATCGATCCACCACTTTGCTGTTTTGCGCGGATCTTTGGCTTTGATGTGAACATGATGCATTCCAGTTGCCATATCTCCTCCTCAGGCAGTTAATGCGATTATACAGTGTATTGCCTGCTCCTATAAAGGCAGGAATTATCGCTTAGCAATATTGGTTAGAGACTATCGATAAGGCCTGCGATTTGCCAGACTGATTGAACGAAGCGCCTGCAGCTTCTATAGTATGGAAGACACTCAACGCTGCCCCCTTTTACCAAAGACGCTTGAAATGCATATCCTGAAGCTGCGAAACCATATTCCCATAGCAGGTCCGGCCCGGCGGGAGCCCGCGGACGGCACAGAAGCGCTTTTTCGTGTCTCCCTGGGCTTCGAACCCGCCTGGTACAGTCGGCGCTGTGAGGTGAGCTTCACCGAGCAGTGGCACCGGGATCCCGTGTATCGTTACAGGACGTTGAAAGCGATGAAGGCGGAGCTGCTCCGTGCATTTCCTCAAGCAACCTGCTGGGATCCTCAGGATGAGCGGGATTTGGCTACGATCTCCGGGGTATTTGGAGCCTATCCAATTCCCCACGCCTTCGGCGTTCCCCTGATTTATAGGGCGGACCGTTGGCCGGCTCTGGATCCGCAGAAAAAACTCACCTTAAGAGAGATTGAGACTCTAGAGGCGGATACGGTGCTGCAGAGCCCTGTGGTGGAGGATATTTTCCAGCAGATGGATGTCATCGAGCAGCAGTGGGGTACGATACATGGGTATCTCAATTGGCAGGGTGTATTGAACAACGCTTTCAACCTGAGGGGAGAGGAGATTTTTCTCGACATGTTCGACAGGCCCGAGCTGGCGCGGCAGTTTTTCTCGGTAATCACCGATGTTATGATCACTCTGGCTCGGAAGATTCAGGAGCGGCAGCGGGCTTCGGGCTTTGCCATCGAACAGTTCAGCGTGAGCAACTGCGTGATGAACATGATCTCCCCGGCTGCCTATGCGGACTTTATCCGCCCCTTCGATACCCTAATCTCCGAAAGCTTCGAGCGCTTCGGCGTGCACACCTGTAACTGGGACGTCACTCCCTACATCGAGGTGCTCGCCGGGCTTCCCAAGCTAGGGTACATCGATATGGGCATGATGAGCGACATGCGGCGGGTGAGGGAGACCTTCCCGGACACCTATAGGGCTGTGCTCTACTCCCCAGTCAGGCTCCAGGAGGAGAGTTTGGAAGAGATCCGAGGGGACATGGAGAAGATCTATCGCGATATTGGACCCTGTGATCTGGTGATGGCGGACATACAGGCTACCACTCCGGATGAACGAGTACGAAGCTTGCTCGATATCTGTGCGGACATAGAGAATAAGGGAGAAATCTGATGACCAAACAACTTCTCGAGCTGCGGGGGATTGTAACGGTGCTCAACACCCCTTTCGGCAATGACGGTGAGGTAGATCTGTGCTCCCTCCGGAAGAACGTTCGCTACGCCCGGGAGGCAGGGGTTGCTGGTTTTTTGGTTCCAGCCATGGCCAGCGAGGTGGGCAAGCTTTCCGTTGGGGAGCGGCAAAGGATCGTTGAAACGGTCCTTGCGGAAAGCGGCGGTGAGGTGCTGGTGATTGGCGGGGCGTCTGCCGTCACCTCCGAGGAAAGGAGGCAAAACGCCGCAGCTCTGATCGAAATGGGCTGTGACGGAGTCCTCGTCAGCATCCCTTTTGAGAATGAGGTGCAGTATGAACAGGAGGTACGAGAGCTGAATGCCCTGGAACCTGGGTTCCTCATGCTCCAGGATTGGAATTTCCAGGGTTACGGCCTTCCGATTTCTCTTATCACTCGCCTGTTCGAGCAGGTGGAGAGCTTCCGCTGCCTCAAAGTGGAAGTGGTGCCGGCGGGGGTGAAGTACTCCGCTGTACTGGCAGCCACCGAAGGAAGGCTTCATGTTTCGGGAGGCTGGGCGGTGATGCAGATCATCGAAGCCCTGGATCGGGGGGTCCATGCCTTCA
>CAZLRN010000532.1:0-3011 GCA_964561715.1 uncultured Spirochaetales bacterium | reverse complement strand
GCACAAACCCAAGGTCGAGCCGCTCTTTATGCAGATCGGTTTTCCTGGGCCCCACCCTCCCTACGATCCTATCGAGCGTTACGCCAAACCCTATCTCGAGAAGGACCTGCCGCTTCCCGAGGTGTCCAAGCAGGAGTTGGACCGCCAACCACCAACTCAGAAAGCCCTCCGTCAGCAAAACACCGAGGTGGATCACGACTCCATCGTCTGGAACCTCGACCCTACAAAAGAACAACTGCACAGGATGCGGGCCCACTACGCCGCCAACGTCACTATGATCGACGAAAAGATAGGTGAAATTCTGGATGCCCTACAAGAGCAGGGCTATCTGGAGAACAGCGTCATCATCTTTACCTCGGACCATGGCGACTGTCTAGGCGACCACGGGCACATCCAGAAGTGGACGATGTACGACATTATTACGAGGATGCCTCTCGTTGTTTGGGCGCCAGGCCGCTTTAAGGGCCGAAGAGAGATCGATCACCTTTGCCAGCAGATGGATATCGCCCCGGTCATCATGGAGCTGGCTGGAGTCGAAACACCCGAGGAGTGGGAGAGCGTTTCTCTTATGCCCCTTATCAAAGGAGAGTCCAATGAGCCGATCCGGGAGTATGTTTTTTCCGAACAGGGACAGGACATCAATCTTACAACTCCCGGGCTGGTCACCATGATTCGCAGCCGGGAATGGAAGCTCGTGAGGTATATGGGCCAGTCCTTCGGCGAGCTCTACGACATGAGATCGGATCCCGGCGAGCACAACAACCTCTGGGACGATCCCAGGCACGTAGAGAGGAAAAGGGAGCTGCTGGAAGCCATAACGGATTGGCTCATGGAGAGCAATCTGAAAACCGCGAAGTGGAAGGAGAGTTGGCGATAGGAAGCGTGGCGATAGGAATCGCCTTGGGCTCGGAAGCCTTTGGCGCTAAGAAGCGTGGCGATAGGAATCGCCCTGGGCTCGGAAGCCTGGCGCTAGGAAGCGCCTTGGTAATAGGAATCGCCCTGACGATAGTTGGATACGAAGCAGTGGACAAGAAAGCCGATCCGCAATCTGCACATAACGGTTAGAGAGCCGGATATCATCGACCTGGACGTTGGTCGATTCGTGGAAACCCTGGTGGACCTGAAGTGCAACTTCGTGACTCTGCTGACGGGGGGATGCCACTGTTTCTACCAGAGCCAGATTCCCCTCAATCGGATCAATCCCTACCTCGGCGACCGTGATATCCTCGGAGAGCTCGTCGACGGGGTACACAGGCACGACATCAAGATAGGCGCCTGCGTCGACGTCATGATGCAGAGACAACCCGAAAAGGGGCGAATCATGGTTCACCTGGTTAACCTGACCGGTAAGCGATCGCACAGCGAATGCATACCCATCAGGGACATCGAAGTAGAGGTAAGATGGCCAAACAAACACCCCCCCGGAAAAGCCCTATTGGCTACTACGGGTGATGTCATCCCTTTCGAGTGCAAAAAGAACGTCGCGAAGCTCTCAATCGACGAGCTGGAGCTGTACGACGTCATCGTGCTCGAACCCTGATATTATTTCCAAGCTCGCAACACTTAAATGAAAGGAATAGCCCATGAGCTACCAACGGGACTTCGAAAAACACCTGAAAGTAGGGATGGTGGGAATCGGTTCTCACACCTACCGCAACCTGCTGCCGACGATGAGTTTTCTGCCTGTTCGATTGGAGGCGATCTGCTACAAGTCGAATCAGAGGCGAGCCCAAATGACAGCCGAGCAGTACGGCGTGGAGCGGATCTACCAAAATCCGAAAGAGATGTACGACCGGGAGGAACTCGACGCCGTATTTCTCTGTGTCTCTCCGCAGGCCCATCCGGATCTTGCCTGCGAGGCTCTGGAGGCGGGACTGCATGTCTGGATGGAGAAGCCGCCAGCCATGAGCACCGCAGGAGTGCAGAACATGATCAAACACAGGGGTGACAGGATCGTGGTCGTCGGATTCAAAAAGGCCTTCATGCCTGCCGCGGTGAAGGCCAGAGAGATTGCCCAATCAAAACGATACGGCAACCTGAAATCCTGCCTGGCCATCTACCGCATGAGCATGCCCAAGGACGGCAAAAAGGTCCTGGCGGAAGGGATCTTTACCAACTGGCTCGGGAATGGGGTACACCCTCTCTCCTTTCTCGTCTCCATAGGAGGTTCCGTTAGCGCCGTTACCACCCATACCAATGCGGAGGGCTACGGCGTCTGCGTGCTGGAGTTCGAAAACAGGGTCATGGGCAATTTTCACCTGGCATCCGGCCCCTATCCCATGGAGACCTACGCCCTGTTCGGGGACAAGTGGCACCTTACTATCGAGAACGAGAGCCGGGTTGTGCTCCAGAGGGGTATCGAGCACGAATACGCCAAAACCACGTCCTTTGTGCCCGAGGGAGACGATACGGGGGCTGTAGTCTGGGAGCCTTCCAACGCCCTCTCAACACTGGAAAACAAGGCCCCCTTCATCCAGGGTGTCTTTAATGAGATGAAGAGCTTCTGCGACTGCATCCTGGAAAAGAGAGAGCCTCAAATCGGATCCCTGGAGTTCGCCCTCGATGTCATGCGGGTATACGAAGCGGCTCTACGCTCCAATGGCGCTACTGTAACAGTCGAGAAGGCATCATGAAGATCATAGATGCTCACATCCACTTTTGCGGTGATCACGACGATTGTTTGAGAGTGCTCGAGGAGACGGATGCGCTGCTTTTAAATGTCTGTGTGGCGAGCGACAGGAGCGAGTGGCACGCCCAGAGGGAAGAATTTCGGAAGCTGGCCGAGCAGCAGCCACAGCGCTATGCCTGGTGTACGAGCTTCGATCCCCCGGATTTCAAAGATCCGGACTACGCCGATACGATTATAGCTCAGCTGGAACAAGACTTTGATGCAGGGGCTGCGGCCTGCAAGTTCTGGAAGAACATCGGGATGGAGATAAAAAAGCCGGATGGGAGCTTCCTGATAATCGACGATCCCCTCTTCGATCCGATCTACGCCCATCTTGCACGAT
>CAZLRN010000531.1:0-3013 GCA_964561715.1 uncultured Spirochaetales bacterium | reverse complement strand
GGAAGGTACCAGGCACCACCGGTTAGGCGGGATTTGGGCATGACGCTGTAGGGATGCGTCGCGATGGACACCTTGCCTTTGAGCGGATTTCCTTCGACACTGGCGCGGCCTGGGGTCTTGGGGAATCCCAGCATGGAACCGAGCTTGCCGGCCACGAAAAGGCTTTCCACATCGTCCTCTCCCAGCTGAGTCACGTTCGGAGGCATTACCTTGTATTTATCCCTCAGATCGATCAGGAACTGCATGGCTCCAACGCCCTCTTTTGAAGCAAAAATGGCGTTGTTGTCCTTGTCCAGGTACTCGCCGCCGTTGTTCCAAAGGAACTGGCGAAAGCTGGTGTGTGAGTTCCCTGTGCCGGAGCCAGGCTCCAGAAAGACGCTGTAGCCAAAGATATCAATAATGCCGTCCTTGTTCGTGTCTTCGGTGCCTGCCTTGGCAAACTTGACCAGATCATCCCAGCTCTTGGGAGGCTGGGACATGCCGGCTTTCTCGAGAATGTCGGTCCTGTAGACCAGGAGCGTGGTGTCCGTGCTGAAAGGCCAGGCCCAGATCTTGCCCTTGTAGGTCAGATACTCCCTGAAACTAGGATACATATCTTTTATAACGTCGTCGGGAAGCTTGACCTTCGGATTGACGCTTCCATCCAGAGGCATGACGTATCCGGCATCCTCAAAGTCCGTGTCAGCAGGAAAGTGGATGAAGGTGTCGATTCCGGTGGCTCCACCTGCGAAAGCGGTCATCAAAGCCTCTTTTACGTTAGCATGGGTTTCCATGTTGACCTTGATCCCGGTCGCCTCCTCGAACTGCGCTGTTAGGGGTTCTATTGATTTCCAGTCACTGCAACTGCTGCAGGCTTTTACAGTGATCTCCTTGACTTCCGCTGCTCCTGTTTCTGGCGTAGAACTTGCCATCGCCATTGCAGAGCAAAGCATGAGAGCGAGAATGAGTATTAAGCTTTTTCTCATCTCCTTGAATCCTCCGTTTCTTGGAATTTTCCCGTGAGGGGGTCACCAGTGTAAAGTCAATGCGAACAAAGTGTCAACGGGTTTTATTTATAATTGTTATAATGATTATAAAATTTCCGTTGACAGGGGCGTGGAAATATCATTTAGTGGGTGCAACAGTGCGTCGGCGTAAGAACAAATTAGTGCTACCAGCGCTTTGTAGATGAGGTCAGACGTATGCCGAAACAGATGAGGATCGCCCTGATAGGCTGCGGCAGGATCGGCCCGGCTCACGCCAGGGCCGCGAAAGAGTCGCCGCTTTGCCGGATCACGTGCTGTGCGACCCGTCATATAGAGGGAGCGGAGGCCTTTGCCGCAGAGTGGAACATTCCGAAGGCCTACGGCTCCCTCGAGGAGCTTCTCGCAAAAGAAGAAGCGGACCTGGTGCTCCTGGCCACATGGCCGGCGGATCATCTGGAGCAGATCAGGCTTTGCTGCGAACACGGCAAAAAGGCGATCCTCTGCGAAAAGGCCCTGGCCATGAACGGCGAGGAGGGCGATGCGATAGCACGGATCGTCGCCGAGAACGGCGCTTTTTTGATGGAAGGGCTCATGTACCGGCACCACCCGCAGATTCAGCGGGCCAAGGAGCTCATACGAGACGGCGCGATCGGCGATGTCGGCTACATCGCCGGCTATTTCTCCGACCGGATCGTCAGATCCGGACGCATTGTCGGCACCCCGGATACCGATAACTGGCGCTTCAAACCGGAACTGGGAGGCGGCACGATGACAGCCAAGGGATGCTATATGGTAGACTCTCTCTCTTTCCTTGCCGGCACAACGCCGCTAAAAGCTATCTCATACATCTCGATGAGCGACGATGGTACCTTCGATGTGGGACACACGGGGACTATTGTCTTCGAGGGCGGTATCACGGCTCACTTCGAGTCGAATCACCGAACCATCTGGCGTGAGGAGATCCGGGTGGTCGGAACCGAGGGAGTCATCCTTATTCCCCATGCCATCCTCACCGCAACCCAAAAGCGCCAGATCGTGATTTCCAAAGGCGGCCGCTTCGAGCGTGAGCCGGTTCACGAAGAGATCGAAGAGTTTGATGTCGCCAACAGCTATCGCCTCCAGCTCGAGAACGCCTACGACTGCATATTCGGTGATGGAAAGCCGGTCGTAACGCTGGAGGAAAGTGTCTCGAACCTCAAGCTGACCAGCGCTCTGCTTGAGTCGACGCAATCGGGACGTTTCGAAGAGGTGGAGAGATGAGATTTACCGGAAAAACAATCCTCGTAACCGGAGGCGCAATGGGAATTGGGGCGGCAACGGTGCTGCGTCTATCCGAGGAGGGCGCCACGGTCATCGTTGCCGATATCAACGAAGAAGCGGCAAAAGCCACGATCGCCAAGGCAAAGGATCTCGAGGGAGAGGTGTGGTACCAGCACGTGGATCTGGTCCGGGAGGACTCGATCAAGGCCATGGCCGCTGCGGTCGGGGCTCGAGTCGAATCACTGCACGGGCTGGTCAACACCTGCGGAATCAAGACCACGGCTCCGGTTTCTGAGAGCACGGACGCGGACTGGGAACCCCAGATGTCCCTCAATCTCAGGGCTCCCGCCCTCTGCTCCCGGGAGCTGCTGCCCTTGCTGAAAAAAGGCCCCGGACACATTGTGAACCTCTCCTCGCAGGGGGCCTTCACGATACCGCGAGCCGGAAGCTGGGTCTACGACGCCACAAAACTGGGAATCTGCGCCCTTACGAGAAACCTGGCCTGTGAGCTGGGGCCTGAAGGGATTCGAGTCAATTCCGTCGCTCCCGGCTGGACGGTAACGGAGTTGCACTACATCAACGCACCGGATCCCGCAAAGCGGAAGCGTGAGCTGGAGGAGCATGTTCTCGATCGCGCCATCATCAAGCGCCTGGCGAGGCCCAAAGAGATTGCTGCGGCGATTGCCTTTCTATTGAGCGACGACGCCTCCTATATCACGGCATCCACCCTGCACGTGGACGGGGGATCCACGGCAAACAAGCCAGGCAAACTAGCCAAAGGTCACACC
>CAZLRN010000530.1:0-3031 GCA_964561715.1 uncultured Spirochaetales bacterium | reverse complement strand
CTTCGAGGGATTTCCGGATCTTTGCAGCGACCTCATCAGTGGCGGACTCCGGAAAACGGGGAACCTTGCGACCTGGTGAGTCGATCAGATGACCTGTAAACGCTACGATTGTCGGCAATTTCAGCCCGTCGATGATCTTGTCCTCGATCTTCACGTAACGGCTCAAGAGCTTCAACTGCCGTTTCGTGCTGGCTAAATCGGAGTAGTTCTTGGATATCAGAGATTTGCCTACCCGATACCAACGATCGGCTTCGTCGAAATTGCCCAATATGATATTAGCCTCGCCCAAGGTCGCCAGAATCCAGTAATCTTTCTTTTCCGAGCTCTTGCTCGTCTGGACGCAGATCTTGATCACGGAGCGTGCAAGTTTTTCAGCGTTTTCCCTGTCACCCATTATGAGGCTCAGGCTGGCCGCATTGATTCCCGAATAATAACCGCGGTTCTTGATAAAGGCTTTGAAATAGAGGTTCCTCGATCGACGAAGGTACTGATGTTCCGGATTTCCTTCACTCGAAAGCTGCCACATTTCTTTATAAACCCTGCCGAGAATTCCCAGCGTCTCTTCGTCATCATGCCCTTTATTGACGAGTCCAGTGAGTAACTTCTGAGCTTTGCTCAAAAAGCCGCATTTTATTTGAGAGAGCGCAAAAAGCTGAGTCAGTCTGAGGTGCTTGGGAAAGACATTCAGCCCCTCCTCGAGTACATCGTGGGCAAACATCGACTGGCCCAGTCTGTCCGCCACCGTACCAAGAGCAACGTAAAAATAGGGGTCCTCTTTCCACAGCCGATCGTCTTTGGCAATCCAAATATCATGGATAACCGATCCGACATTTGGATTTTCCAGATCCAGATAGCGATCGAAATTCTTTCGGTATTGCTCATCCATTAAGATATCTCGTCTTTCATGAGCCTTGAGAGGGGTTCTGGCGAGCGTGGATTTAGAGGCTCAATGTCCAGTATATAGTATTTTCGCCAAAATCCAAGTTTTTCTGGCGAGGAGCGCTGCCAATCGTGCAGATATGGATCATGCAGATATGGATCATGCAGATATGGACGGAATCATTTCCTAGGGAAGAAGGTCCCAATCATGGTTCGAGCGAAAGAGCTTACGGGCTATTTGCTTGTGAGCCCCCCTTCGGCTACTCCGCGAGACAATATCGAGAAGCTTTCGAAACTCTCTCTTATCTTCGAGCGCCCTGAGGGAGGGAAACCGGGTTTTTAGAAATCCGAAGGCCTTCTCTGCGTTCAACCTGAGACTGGGCCATCGTGAGCTGCCGTGAATACCGCTGCGCAGATCCTTGAGGTACTCCAACTCCGCATCCAGCTCTTGACAGACTCCCTTCCCTGCAAGCCTTCGTGCCAGCTCAGATTTAACGAGCTCCTGCTTTCTCTCCAGATTGGTGCCTGAGCGAAAGATAGCGGGAATCTCGAGAGAGACTAGCAGCTCACCGTCTGCGGTGTATCCGGATAACCATTCGGTGTAGAAATCCTTTTCCAGCACAATCGGCGTTGAACGGGGCACAAACTTGAGCTCTTTGAGCTTCTTTAGCCTTGCCCGGACAGCTTCGATCTGCTCCTGTAAGGCGGCGTTTCCCCTATTGTCACTAAGGGCATCCTCGAGTTCCGGCAGTATGTCCTCTTCCATCACTAGGATGGCTTGACTCAGTGGCATTCTTATCTTGTCGGAGCGATAGATTATCTCCTCGCCCTCCTCTATGCCAAATGGAGGCGGTGCTTGCCCCTCGGGCGCAAGAGTAGAGAGAAAGATGTTGACGAAGCGTCTGAGAAACGGAGGGAGCTTTTCAGTCGCGAATAGCTGAGCGTAGCGATCGTCCGGAGAGATATATTTCAATAGGGCGCCCGCAAGAGCATCTACGACTAATCGGCTCTTTCGCCTGTCCTCTGCTCGAGTTTCGAAAAAGATACCCCCGCCCTGCAGGATAAGCCTCTTTAAAAGCTCCGCGGCCTCCAAGTAAAGTGGAGATTCCCTGATTAAGGTTCGCTGTTCTTCCGAAACGTTAACAGCCAGCAAGTCCCCTAACACCGCGGAAGCTTCGCGCGCCTTTTTCTGAGCTCTGGACTGGAGACTCTGAAAGTGGGCGCTATCACGCACTAGGGGAATCACTTCCACGAGCTGCAGAGCTATCTTGAGCTTGACTCTGGCGAGTTCGAGCTCGATATCGAGATCTTTCAGCCCTGAGTAGCTCTCCGCATAGTTCCGCCTCTCCCTTTCGAGGACAGACTCCCGGGCTTCTAGCTCTCGGACAGCAATGGCCCATTTCTCTTCTAGCGGAGGATTCATGGCTTTAAAGTGGCATCCTGAATCTGGCGGAGTTTGAAGAGAAAATCATCGGTCTTGATTTTCACATCGTCATATGACAACACGCCATCTCTCTTGACGGGTTTGGTTACCTCGATATCTTCGGCGAAACCGAAGGGCAAGCAGTTCTCCCTACGGGCAATTTCGGCTTTCTCCACTTGGGCGTACACCGTCGAGCCTCCGCCGCCGTCGAGAAGATCTCCTGGCTCGAGGTCCCTCTTGGCCGCAGCCATAACCTCGGTCACCAGGCCGATTGGTTTGGCTGTTTCCACCTCGAGCAGCCCGGCCCTGGCAATAGACATCGGAACCTCCAGGCAGGTCATGTGGTAAGGACGAAAGAGAGCTCCGCCATTTTTACTCAGATGCCCAAAGGATTGATTGATGAACTTCTTGACGCCGGGATGGGATGAGTCAATGACAATGAAAACACCTTTGCCGACCTGGTCCTCTTCTATGAGCACTCCCTCATCTGTGACGGAATTGACATTCTCAATGACCCCTCTCTGGCTGAGTATGCCCCCATCCTTTTTAAGGGCGAGGACCTTTGCCAAATCGCTTACACTCACCTGGGGCTCGTGCATACCACGCACATCCGGAACCAATCCCGTGGAATTGGAGACCGCAGCCATCTCGATCTGAGACTTTGTTCCGTCTCTGAAGGAGTTTTCCATCTTGGGGCTGTTGCTGATGAAGTTACGGCCGCACCTCTCC
>CAZLRN010000529.1:0-3042 GCA_964561715.1 uncultured Spirochaetales bacterium | reverse complement strand
TCATCATCGGATACATCATTCAAAAGGATTTTCGAGCCCCTTACTTCCAGGCCCTTAAAAGAACGTGGAGAGAAAGCGAGAGAATACCGATCAATCACTTTATCAGCCTTGATGGCAAGAAGTTGAAAGTATCGGATATCTCCTACACCGGCTGCTTCGTTCCTGAGCCTAAATTAACGCTAAAGATCGGAGACAAGGTCGATCTCAACTTCGAGAGCTATCGATTCTCTATCCAATGCCAGGGCGAAGTCATGCGGGAAAGCCCCGAAGGACTGGGGATTCGATTTCTCAACCTCCCCCCTGCAAAGCAGAGAGACCTTCGAAGGCTGATGAAAAAGCGTTACTTTCTGCGGTATGCCGTGGATCTCGACGGATTGTGGATACACGGAAAGAAGCGTGAGGACGCGCAGATTCTCGACGTGTCTACGGGAGGGTGCTTCGTTCACACCGATGTGCATGATCTCGATATTGGGATGGACGGTCGAGTCGATATCAAAATAAACGGCACGATCTTTTCGGCCGACGGCAAACTTGTATGGCTCAACAAGTCGGAGATAGCCGAAAAACCGGCCGGATTCGGCTTCAAGTTCTCCCACCATCAGGGAAAGCTGATGCGCACCTTGTTCGAGCGCAGAGGCAAACAACCGCAGGTCAGGCAACTGTAGATCCCGATTAAACACCCGATTCAGGCAGCGTGTGGCAGGGTCAGTCCATGAAAAGAAGCGGTATCCTACTTTGCCTGACATTCCTAGTTGTTTCTGCGCAACCACTCTTATCAGATTCGAGGGACTACGCTGATTTCTCATCGGGATTTCTGGATTTTTCCCGGGCTTTTGCCGATGAGCTTCCATTCAGCGCACTCATTGGCCTGAATTGGGCGGATGCCTACATCGGCAGCTTTCCTCATTTTGGCGCCGGAGTTACACTGGGCGCCACAATGATTCCCTTTGACACAATCGACAAGGCGATGGATCCCCTGGGCATTGACCTCTCGGGTCGATTCCCGACCGTGATTAATGAGGGATTTCCTTTTGGGGCTGCAGTTCTTGATGCCCGGGTGGGAGCGGTTCTCACCCCTTTTGACGTGGGCTTTAAGGTGGGCTGGCTCCCATCCGATCTACGGGTATTCCTGCCGTCGAATATGACCCTGCAATACCTGTTGATTGGGGGAGATGTGAGATTTGCGCTGCTTCAAGACAGCGGGTCGACCCCCGATGTATCCGTAGGCGTTGGATACATTTACTACAGGGGAAGAATAACGCTAAAGGGATTTACGGAGAGCAGCGAAGAGATTGCTAACGTGGAAGACGCTGGCGGTCCTCATACGCTGACCTTTGAGGATCCGGATGTGTTTCTCAACTGGGAGACTAACGTCATAGATCTCAAACTGCAGATCAGCAAGGACGTCTTTATTCTGACACCCTTTGTGGGTGTAGGGCTTTCCTACGCGGAGTCAAAATCTGGAGGCGGACTCCGAAGCGACGTCTTGTTCGATGGGAGTCCGATTACCCAGGGACAGATAGAGGGGGTTGAGCAATACTACAAATCCATAGACGAAACAGCCCCTGATCTGTCCACCAAAGGCATACTCATAGAGGTCGACTCGAAGGGCTTTGCCTACAGAATATTTGGAGGGCTGTCTATCAAGCTTGCCCTCATAAGAATCAACCTGAACGCAATGTACAGCTTTACGTCGGGAGCCCTGGGCGGCTCCCTCAACACGACCTTTCAGTATTAACGTCAGTATTAACAGGAAGAAGAATGCTAGCAAAAAAAACAATTGTATCGGCGGCCAGCGGATCAATCCACGTAGATGTAGCTGAAGAAATCGTGATTCTCGACCAGAAGAGCGGAAACTACTTTGGCCTCGAGGGCGTAGGACCACGAATTTGGAGCCTGATACAAAATCCTATTTCCGTAGATGAGCTGATAAAAACAATCCTGGCAGAATACGAAGTTGACGTAGAGCGCTGCGAGAACGACATCATGGCTCTGCTCGAAGAGCTTGTTTCAGAGGGGCTCGTTGAGATACGTGACAACGCGGCTCGCTAAGCTTGCGCACCTCTCGCATAAAGATCGACACCTGCTGCTCACCACGGCGTTACTTCTACTCGGATTTCGCATTGGCCTATTGCTGCTCCCCTTCTCGGCCATGCTGAACATGATGAGCAGGATTGGCAAATCCGCCCGCTCACATCGGAGAGGAGGAGTCCAGAAGCAGCAAATCCTTCGGAGCGTAGAGACGATCAGCCGGCACACAGCATGGACATCCTGTCTGCCTCGGGCGATGACCGGTCAGGCGCTGCTTCGGCGGTACGGATTCGAGACCGAGCTGCGCCTCGGTATCAAGAAAGACAAATCCGGCACCCTTAGGGCTCATGCGTGGGTGGCAGAGGGCAATGCAATTTTAATAGGAGACACCGCCGACCTGGCGACGTATCGACCCTTTCCCGCGCTGAAAGGTTTCGGTAGATGAGCGGAATCTGCGGCATCTTCAATCTCGATGGATCGCCCGTTGATCGAACGGCTCTTTCCCGGATGGCAAGTGCGGCCGCCTATCGCGGACCTGACGGCATTAACCTTTTTACGGACGGCCCAGTCGGCTTTGGCCACTTGGCTCTCAATGTCACCCCCGAATCAGGACGCGAGAAACAGCCTTTGGTTTACCGCCAGGGAGACTATGTTCTGGTCGCCGACGCAAGGATCGATAATAGGGAACAGCTGATTCGTGCTCTATCAGAAAAGGGTTTTCTTACCAAAGAAACTGCCAGTGACTCGGATCTGATTCTCGCCGCATACCGCTTTTGGGGATCATCTAGTCCGGAGCACCTTCTGGGCGATTTCGCCTTTGTTCTTTGGGACGCTGCCGGCAGATGTATTTTTGCAGCAAGAGATCCCATGGCGATGCGGGCTTTCTACTACCGAATCGAGCCTCGACGCGTGCTCTTCGCCACCGAAGCAAAGCAAATCCTCGCCGTTCCCGATGTGCCGGCTGTCATTTTCGAGCCTTCCGTGGGCGCTCACCTGGCCGATGTGCCGGGA
>CAZLRN010000528.1:0-3043 GCA_964561715.1 uncultured Spirochaetales bacterium | reverse complement strand
CGGGGGGCATCGTCATTCATCGCTCTTTCCGGATCGAAGAGTGCATCCAGAGGCTTGTAGCGAACGCGAATTTTCCGGCAAGCCTCTCTCGCGATCTCCATCGACTCCGCGGCTGCCAGGGCCACCCGGTCTCCCACATAGCGAACTTTGCTGTCAAAGAGCAGCGCATCGTAGGGGGAGGGTTCGGGGAATCCCTGACCAGCGGTGGAGTGCCATTCCCGCGGCACGTTTTTGTGTGTGAGGATTACGGCAACTCCGCCGAGGGCTTCGGCTTCGCTTGTGTCAATATCCTCGATCTCGGCATGAGCCTGATCCGAGTAAAGCAGGGCGCAGTAAAGAGGACGATCGACTTGGAAATCGTCAGTGAATTTCTCCGAGCCGGTGGCCAGAGCGAGCGCGTCGATCTTGTTGACGGAATGACCGATAGAGGAAAATTCAGGCATGATCCGCCTTCCTCTCATTAGCCTGCAGCTTGCGGGCAGTAAGCTGCAGCTTGCGGGCAGCCAGCTTCACGGCGCCGATGATTTTTTCGTAGCCTGTGCAACGGCAGAGATTGCCATCAAGAGCGTGTCGGATTTGCTCGTCCGTTGGATCGGGGCTCTCCTGCAGCAGGGAATAAGCTGCCAGCACCATTCCCGGGGTGCAAAAGCCGCACTGGACGGCTCCCGACTCGGCAAAGGCAATCTGTATGGCATGGGGAGCATGGATGTCCCCCAAGCCCTTGACCGTTACAATCCTCTTGCCGATAGCTGTGGCGGCAAAGACCTGACAAGCGTTCACGAGTCTTCCTTCCAGGATTACGACACAGGCTCCACATTGCCCCTCCCCGCAGCCCTCTTTGACCTCCATGAATCCTTTTTTTCGTAAGGCCTCGAGAAGAGTGGCATCCGAAGCGAAGCTCAACAGGATGTCAGTGCCGTTGATGTTGACCAGGCCTTCCATTCAGACCGTCTATCCCCTTTCCATGATCGAATCCAACCCCCGCTGCAGGGCAACCTCGGCGAGATGCCTTATGTAGTCGGATGACCCGAGTCTTTTGCCCGCAAACTTCACATCGATATGCTGAGAAAGACCGGCATTCTTGATCTCCGACCACGAAGCGAGGCCAATGGCTTGCTCCAATTGCGTCAACCGGCTGTACCGTCCCGTGTTTCCCACAATGACGATTCTCAATTCTCGATCTCTTTCAGCTTGCCCATTCGAGTCGGCTATAAGCAACGATAGGGTGAAGGCCGGATAATCGAAACCCGTACGGGTCTCCCGATGATACCAGCACTTCCAGGCGAGACGGGGAATTGTAATCTCGGTGATCAGGTTCCCGCTGCGGGGCTTTCGAGACTCGATGTAACTCTCGATGTCGTAGACTCCCTGCTCATGACCGATGATCGCCACACGTGCCCCTAGCGCTATAATCGGCCCCATTAAATCTGACCAGGGGGGAAAGAAAGCAGCACTTCCACCGATGCTTATCCTGTTTCTAAGAGGCGTCGATGCGGCTTGAGAGAGAGACTTGACGAGGATATGGTTGGGATCGATTCGGCTCATATGCCTGACGACATCACTGTAGCTTGTGGTTGCACCGATTCGAAACTCCCGATCGTCGTGCTCGACGAAGCGGAGGGGCAGAGCGGAGAGGTCAATGAGCCCCTCTATCCTCGAGAGATTTCCCCTCAGCAGGCTTGTGCCTCCGCCGTGGGGCAAAACACCGGGTTTGTCGAGCAGCGCTGGAAGCTCTTCGAGGGATCGAGGATAGTACCACTTTAGCTTGTCGTCCTGATTCATGAATGGCCCTAATGGACTATTTGCCTTGATAGCTGATCCGGTAAATAGCACCGGCCCTGTCGTCTGACACAAGAAGCGCTCCATCAGGCATTTGTAGAATATCGACGGGTCGCCCCCAAGCCTCATCGTTTGCCAGCCATCCTTCGGCAAACACCCGGTAGCTGTAGGCGTTACCTCCAATCGCACGAACAGCGGTCACGCGGTAGCCGATCGGGGTTGAGCGATTCCACGATCCGTGCTCTGCAATGAAAATGGTATGCCGATATTCCTTTGGAAACATCTCGCCCGTGTAAAATCGCATTCCCAGGGCTGCTACGTGAGGTCCCAGTTCTACAACCGGGGGTTCGAAATCATCCGGATTTCTATCTTTTCCGAATTTGGGATCCTTGATGTACCTTCCGTGAATATATGGAAAACCGAAGTGCAGATGCTCTCTTGGAGCCCTGTTTAGCTCATCCGGGGGCTTGTCATCGCCCAACCAATCTCTTCCGTTATCCGTAAACCAAAGCTCTCCTGTATCAGGATGCCAGTCGAAACCGACGGTATTTCGAATGCCCCTGGCAAATATCTCCAGGTTCGTGCCGTCGGACTTCATCCTCATGATCGAGGCGTATCTATTGTCAGAGCGCTCGCATACATTGCATGGCGCACCAACGGGCACGTAGAGCCAGCCGTCCGGCCCGAACCGAATGAACTTCCAGCCATGATAGCGGTCACTGGGAAAGCTGTCATTGACAATGACCGGCTCTGGATCGAGAAGCTCTTCGATCCTGTCAAAGCGCAGAATGCGGCTAACCTCCGCAACGTAGAGGCTACCGGCCCTAAAGGCCACCCCGTTGGGTGTGTTGAGCCCCCGCAACGCCGTGGTGACACTCTCGGCCAGGTTGTCTCCATCGAGATCGCGAACAGCATAGACACTGCTTTTTCGGGTGCCTACAAAAACCGTACCTCGCGATCCCAGGGTCATTGAGCGCGCGCCGGGCACCTGGTCGGTGTAGACTTCGATGCGAAATCCCGGCGGCAGCTTGATGCGATCCGTTGGTAGAGTCTGTCCCTGCAGGGGAGCGAAGGGGCTGATGATGAGCAAGAATGTCAGGATAAAAGGGTACGGTCGTCTCATCTTCGATTGCAGCTAGATCGCACCAATCACTTCACGGAATGAACTAAAGGACTGCCTGACTCCCGGGAGCCTGATGTTCCAGCTCGTAGTGTTGGCTTTCTCTTGGATCACTCGGGTAACGGATGGAATACTCTTTGGCAG
>CAZLRN010000527.1:0-3049 GCA_964561715.1 uncultured Spirochaetales bacterium | reverse complement strand
AGACAACACCTGCCGTCGAAGACAACACCTGCCGTTGAAGACAACGCCTGCCGTCGAAGACAACACCTGCCGTCGAAGACAACGCCTGCCGTCGAAGACGACACCTGCCGTCGAAGACGACGCCTGCTGTCGTGCACGACGCTACCGTCGCATACAATGCCTAGAATATGGTAGAGAATATCCGCCAAAGTCAAGTGAAACCCTGTGATAGAAGCGTCCAGAGGTTTCTGCTTGACCAGGATCGAACAAGGTTCTTAATATATTATCAAAATGGAATGGCAATTCGATAGAGAGCTTCAGGACCAGATCATCTACGCTATGGAGAATCAGGAGAAGGCCTTTTTTCTCGATATCCGCAAAGGCGGCATTCTTTCTGAGGAGAAGGTTTCAGCAAACGAGATCGGAAAGCGGTATCATCGACTGCCCGCCTGGCGCTCTCTGGAGGGTTTTCAACTCATGGAAAATTTTGTCTCCAGCGTCGGCAATCCTCTCTTCAGGGAAGAGCTACGAACCGCCATCTCCACCGGAAGGGGTGTCTTTCGCAACTTCAAGGACGTTTTGAAAAAGCGAAAAGAGCTGGAGAAGCTCTGGTTCTCGTTCAAAGAGCGGGAAATGAAATCCATTGTCTTCGAATGGTACAACAGAATCCGCGAAAGCGAGGGTCTCGAGAGACTGAGCCCTCCACCGGACGAAGAAACCGAGGAGCTGGTCAGCAGCGATTTCGCTATAACAAGAGACATAGGCAAACACCTTGATCGTATCGCCGAGCTGGACCGCAAGGTCATATTGGAGAGCTATCCAGAACTGGAAGAATCACAGGTACTCGCCTACTACGAACAGAGTCGCAACGCCCTTCCCGGATTTGATGATGAGGAATCTCTCACGATTGCCGCTGAAACGCCCGGCGGCGATTTCGTCGGTTTTGCATGGGGCGTGGAAAAGCCCGATCCCCCCAACGATGGGGCAATCATTGACATTCTGCAGCTCGCCGTGGATCAGGAATACCAGGGCTTGGGACTCGGTCAGGCCCTGCTTAAAAAACTCATAGAAATCGCAGCTGGAACAGATGCTGTCAAAGTACGAATTCACCTCTCCGGACGCCTACTGAATACTGCGCGGCTATTCGAGCCGAGGGGTTTCGCCATCACCTCTCAAATCATGGAGCTCGATCTCTCCCTCTGGGAACAGGAGCAGGCTTAGAGCCTTACATTGTCTTTTTGTGCAGGATCTCCCGTACGGTCTCGCTGAAACCCAAAGATGAATCACCGTCGGTTATGTACCGGGGCAGGTAGACGAGATCGCCGAGAAAACCTTTCAGGTTTGCGACTCCAACAGAATATTCGAACTCTTTGAACATAGGTTCATCGTTGGGGGAATCGCCAACGAAGAGAATTCGATCCAAAATGTCAACGAACCTCTTCTGCCCTTCCTCCTGGAGAAATAGCTTGACACAGGAGATTTTGTCGAAATCGCCATACCAGCAATTGACGTGAATACTCGAAACCTTGCAGGCCGCCCCTTCCTCTCGAGCGATTGCGCAGATATGAGCAACGGCTTCGCGATCTAAAGGATCCACATCCTCGCGAAAGTCGATAGCCAAGTCGCTAATCCGGTACGGCTGATCCGCAGCAATTCCAGCCCCATGGACTTCGGCCAGAGCCCTCTCTCTGATTCTTTCAAGTCTTCTTCTTCCCGCCTCTCGCTCCTGTTTGCTCACCGAGTAGCGACGCTTCATCTTTCTACGTTTCCGATCGTAGGCAAAATAGAAAGCGCCGTTTTCTCCGACCACCGCCGATACCGGCCACATACGGGCTATATGGTCACACCAACCCGCCGGTCTTCCGGTGACCGGTACGACCCGAATGCCCTGTTCATAGAGCTGCCAGAGGGAGTCAAAGGCGAAAGGCGGAATCAGCCCATCGGTTGTGAGGGTGTCGTCTATATCGGTAAAGAACCAGGTGAGGCGCTGACAGAACTCTTTTGGGATCTGGGCAATGGGAGCCGGGGTGGTAGGTTTCATCACTGCCAGTATAGGAGAGATCGCAAATCGAGGACATCCCTTTGCGCTGCGCATAGGAATGGGCTCAGAATGCGCCTGCAATGGGCTTGTAATGCGCATAAGAATGCGCTGTCTATAGGTAAAAGCCCGTGTTAGTGACGCGTTTTTGTAACTCGAAATATAAATTTCACTTGGCGAAATCCCACGTTTCTGATATATTTGGTGCCTCCAAAATCTACTTCTACATGGAAGGAGGAAATATGAAAAAATATTTCGTCATCTTACTCGTTCTCACTCTGGGCCTATCGGCCTTTGCCCGCGGCGCGAAAGGGGAGGCGGCGGCGGAAGGCCCAGAGTTCATCATCTGGAACGGTGCAGAGCCCGAGACACTGGACTGGCATCTGGTTTCTGGAGTTCCCGAGCACAGGATCTACTTCTCTCTCGCCGAGGGACTCGTGACAGAAGACCCCAAAACGGCTGATCCGATCCCTGGATTGGCGGAGAGCTGGAGCGTCGATAACAGCAGTACGGTTTACACCTTCAAGCTGAGAAAAACTACATGGAGCGACGGCGTTCCGATCACAGCCCAGCAGGTTAGGGACTCCTGGATCAGGATGCTCGATCCCGAAACCGCAGCTCCCTACGCCTGGTTTCCGACGATGTTCATAAAGGGAGGTGCGGATTTCAATGAAGGTAAAGCAGGCAAGGAAGCGGTTGGGGTGAAAGCCATCGATGACTACACCTTTCAGTTCGAAACCGTGGGTCCGATGCCCTACGTGGTGGGAGCCCTCGCTCACTTTGCGTTCGCCGTCGTGCCTCTGCATGCGATAGAGAAGTACGGTAAGGAGTGGACCAGCCCCGAGAACTTCGTAGGCAACGGCCCCTTCGTGCTTGACGAGTGGAATCCCCAGGAGAAACTCTCCTGCGTTCCCAACCCCAAGTACTGGGACAAGGACAAAGTCAAGCTGGGGCGCGTGACATACATTCCCACCGAAGACAACAACACGGGATACAACATGTACCTCAACGGCGAGGTCGACTGGGGTGAAG
>CAZLRN010000526.1:0-3067 GCA_964561715.1 uncultured Spirochaetales bacterium | reverse complement strand
TGGCTGAAAACTGCAGGATCGGGCTACTGGTAGTGCCTAATGTCGCCTAAGGGGCTGTTAGCCGCCATACAAATCCGCCATAGCGTACATTTTCGGGGTCAAAAAAATCGCTTCTAGCGCGGTTTGGGAGGTTTTACCCCACCTGATGATCTGACTCCTTTCTTCACTGAATGACTAAATCCCACCTCGGCTCCGTCCTTATAGGGATTTCAGAACTCTTTGTATTTCTGTTCCTTGTTTCCGAATCAGGTCGTCTGCTAGTCGCGGTATTGAGTTGTCGAGGACGTGGTACAGGCAATCCACGTACAAAGCTTCGAGATAATCCAGTAGCACATGATGAATTGGATCTTTCTTGCCACCGTGAACGATATCACTGCGGAAACCCTGCAGTCTGCCAAGCATGAACCGGCGAGATACCTCCGCTATCGGCATATTGTAAGCCGCTGATAATAGTCGGTTGGCGTGCTTCACGTTTGTGTCGGGCATCGTGAGAACTTCCAAGGCGACCCACAGGCTTAGAAAAGCATCGGTATCAAAACGGTAGAAAGATTCTGCGAACCATCTGAGAGAAAGGTAAATCCGAGTCCGGTCTTTCTCTCCAAGAGCATCGCAACCTCTGGCTAAAGCAAGCAGGGTGGATGAAGAAGACAAATCTGGAGAAACAAGCGAAGCGGGATTAATAATCGTTGGACTCCAGACGCTAGCCTCGTTTTTCTCATACCTATATATAAAGTCAAAATACTTGTCATATGTGGTGTTTCGTCCTCCCCAAGCCGCCATCAGTCCTACGGCAGCTAGTACCCTGTTTTCTGCTGAACGCTGGTCGCCTCCGCTCACAGGAGTCACAACCATTAGCCACATGCCTTCTGGTGTATTTCGAACTTCCATGCCCCCGCTATACTTTGCTGTGCTCTGATCGCCAAAGCGGATTCTTTCCACATGGTAGTACGTCAGTGAACCAGAGATAAACCAGCACAGCGTTCCCACGATGCGCAACCCATCGGACGGAGGGGTACCTTTCGAAAAGAGCACCTGGTATCCTGACACAAGAACTGGTATTGATTGCCATTCACATGTAATGAGATTTCGAATTAAGTCCTGAACATGCATGTTACACCTAACAGGAAATACGCGAAGTCCGGTCCTGCAGCCTACCCCCGCAAGAAATTACACGTCGGGAGATCGTCGCCCTTATGGGGCGAGTGCATCCTCGCCTGATCGTTGCGATTGCGTCGTCGCTTGTTTCTGTGCTCTACGCTGTTCTTTCTTCCTGTTGGAATCGCTCACAATCTGTTCGATGGACCGTACATTTTCGGGTCGTTTTTTCTTGAAGTGCTTGAAGTACAGCTCCTCGATAAACGCAGGTAACGGTAACTTCCAGGGCTCCTGTTTCGTATTGGCAAAGCCGCCGAGTTTCTTCGGATTCAGCCCCAGCTCCCGGGCCATCTGGATGTGGGCATGAGAGAGATGGTAGCGCTTCCGTGCCTCGATCCACGGATTGTACTTTTTTGGCATCTTCTTCGCCATGAATCACCTATTCACCGGTTTTAACTACTTGCTTGATCTGAGTTTGACATGGATCTTTTTGTCCACCCTGTGAGTATCGGCATGGCCATCACCCACAAGCCGGTCTAAAACAACAGCTCTGAAATCTTTCGAGTCGAAATAGACTACGAAAGCGATTTGGGAGCCTACATGCCCATCGTCTGGGTAGATAATTGGCTTATCATCTATGACCATGCAAAATGGAGCTGTATAATTCTGGCCTGGAATATTATTCATTCGCTTTACGTCAATCTGAATTTTTCCTTTCGGTCGTCTCACGAGGTCCAAAGGATCGGGGCTATAATAGGGCGCAAAGAAGACCATTGAATTGAGTAGTTTAAAACATGGAATGTACTCACCACCGATTAAAGAGAAACCAAACCATAGCGGCCGGGGATCGGTATTATTGTCAATGCGACTGACATGGAGCGGAGCTTCCCTGATACCGCTTCTCTCCATTATGACCTTGCGGACTTTCCCAAAATGCTGCTGAAGAACCCATGAATACCCAAAGATACGGAATCCATACAAATAGGCTGCAGTGACAAAACCAGCATCGATATCGCTAGATTTCGATAGCAACGGCACCTTGATCGAGGCCGCCCTTTTTACCTTCGGCTGATTGAACTCATCCCGAAGTGCGGAGAGATGGGCCGGGGAATTGCGTCCCGTGTGAATCATGATATCCAGCCCCTGTGCTGTCTGACGAACGACACCGTTTAGAGAGATATCCTCAATTGTGATAGAACCTTTCGTTACGCCATCTGAGAAGAAGGATCGTCCCTCAATGAAACGCATGTACTCAGCGAGCCATTTGTCTTGGCTCGTGCCAAACCTGCTATTGCAGTCCGAGCATAGCCATGTCGTCATAGATCCACCACCTGCATGCGGCAAGATGTGAGCACGAGTTATAGCGCTGAAGTTGGCAAGGTCGATTATACTTAGGCATGTTGGACAGAGAAACTTACCATGGTACCCAGGACCAAACGCTTCCAGACTTGTCGAGAGATTGTTAAGGGCTTCTCGCTTCCAGTCACGTTTCGCCTTCATTGGTTCAGCATCTTTAAGTGAATGCTCTTTTCCATCGGCTGCTTTTTCAGCAATGGCAACATAAGAGTCTGGTAATCTGAAATGGCCACCTACGGCTTTTTCATATCCTACCACGCCGATCCCCCCGGCCACAATTCCCATAAACGCTCCTGGCGCTTTTACTTCGGCAGGTGTAGAATATTCATCCGGGTGAGCGGTAAGGCCGGGTCCAAGTACCGGGAAGGGTCTACCAGATAGCCCCGGGGCGTCAGGACGTGTCCATCAAGGACCGGAATCCTGTTTTTTTCAGGAGCGCCAACCCATGTGGCATGCTGCTCACCCGTTTCATGAGCGCCTCTCCGATTCGCCTTCATGCGGTCGGCTTTTGAGTGCTTGCCTTGAGGTGTTCGCTTGCATACTTCCCCTTGGGCAACGTCGTGGTTGCGCTGAAAAATAGAGAAATCATTGATTGATTTCATTGGGCATGCTAGCA
>CAZLRN010000525.1:0-3072 GCA_964561715.1 uncultured Spirochaetales bacterium | reverse complement strand
CATGTTCGGGTTGGGCGTAGGCCCCGGCGACGAGGTGATCTGTCCCTCATACACCTGGATCTGCTCGATCTCTCCTGCGCTGATGCTCATGGCTCGCCCTGTTTTCTGCGAAATCGACCCGGATACCCTGCTCATCGATCCGGATGATGCCCGCCAACGCATCACCGATCGCACCAGGGCAATCGTCGCGGTCCACCTCTGGGGAAATCCCTGCAATATGGATGCCCTGATGAAGTTGAGCAAAGAAACAGGCGTGCCTATCATCGAGGACTGCTCTCATTCCCACGGGGCCACCTACAGGGGCAGGCCAGTTGGAAGCATCGGGCATGCCGCAGCATGGAGTCTCCAGGGCACCAAACCTGTGAGTGCGGGTGAGGGTGGCGTGTTCGGGACTAACGACGTGGATGTTTTTGAAAGGGCCTGCCTGATCGGCCAGGTCAACCGAGTGGCGGGATTGGATCTTATTACGGACAAGCTCAAACATCTTCAGCCCTTGGGACTGGGAATCAAGTTTCGTGCACATCCACTGGGGATAGGGATTGCATCGGTCCAACTGAAAAAGCTGGACGAGCTCAACGAAAAGAGACGATCCTATATGCTCTCAGTCAAGGCGGGGCTCGAAGATATACCGGGTCTGAAGAGCATCAAAAGCTACGAGCACGCCGAACCGGCAGGATTTTACGGATTTCCGATCCGCTACGTGCCGGAAGAACTGGGAGGCTATCCTCTCGATAAATTCCTCGACGCGCTCAGAGAGCAAGGGTTGCCCGATCTGACGAGCCCCTATTCACCCCTGCATCTCCTTCCCCTCTTCTCGCAGGGATTTGATATCTTTACCCGCGGCCGGGGTCCTCTCTGCACTCCAGAGATGGGTGGAGATTACAGGGGCTATAGGAAGGGCGACTTTCCTGTTACCGAAGAGACTTGCGCCAACTTGATTTTCCTCCCAGTTCTCAGTGACGCTGTCGAAGGTGCGGCGGACAGAATCCTCGCCGCAATTCGTAAGGCCGTAGACAAAGCCAGGGCCGGTTGATCAGCCGTCGCCCGATGATCCACCGTATGCGGACGGCCATACCCTACCTGTATCTGGCGGTGCCGATTCTCCTCTGGTCGGCTACTCCGCTTCTCGTGACCGAGCTATCTAAATCCATACCTGTTTTCGAAATCAACTTCATCGCAACCGCGCTCTCGGTCGTAGCTTTGGCGGTGGCTTGCTTGGCTTCAGGGAAGTGGCATTCCCTTGGGAAGTATTCAGCAAAAGACTATCGGACCATGACTCTGATGGGCGTGACCGGTATTTTCCCTTACACGACTCTGTACTACCTGGCATTTTCCCTAGCCCCGGCATCTGCCGGTAATATAAACATCGTCAACTATCTCTGGCCGATCTGGATTCTTATTCTTTCTGCATTCCTGCTCAAGGAGTCCCTCACATGGAGAAAACTGGCAGGAGTGCTTCTGAGCTTTGCGGGAGTCTATCTCATTGTATCAGGTGGCACCCCCGCCAGCTTTCAAGCTCAAAACTCGCTCGCTTACGTATGCGCAGGCTGCGGAGCATTTTTCTGGGCCTTTTTCTCAGTAATGAGCAAGCGCAGCAACTATGATGCCCTTTCTTCCATGCTTATCTACAGCGCGGCAGCACTTATATGCTTTTTTCTGGCAGCGATTTTTTTTTCAAAGCTGGTCATGCCATCAGGCAGGAGTTGGCTATTGCTGTTTGTGCTTGGGGGATGTGTCAACGGCTTCGGTTATCTCTTCTGGATCCTCGCCTTACGGAAAGGCACCACGGCGAAGATAGCAAATGCCGTTTATCTGACTCCCTTCGCGGCTCTTGTCTATCTGTTTCTTTTCAAGGGTCACCCGATCACGGTAATTCAGCTCATTTCATTGGCTCTCATTCTTGCCGGTCCCTTGGTGCAAAGGAGAACAACCGCCTAGATTTCATCACGCTGGCAGATTTCCCTCACCAACTAACTGCATAAACCGACCGCATACCCCGCTCTGCTTCGAGAACCTGATCTACACGCAAGCGTTCACAGACCCATCGACCAAAAAGACGACTATTCCCTTGCCTTTCGTATCGCTCGGCGAACCCTCTCCTGTATGTCTCTGTTGAAAGGGATGAAATACTCCGAGTAGTACTCGCACATAAAAACTCCACTATAATCCTTCAATGCGCGAAACACGTTGTCAAACGGAATTTTCCCCCAGTACGGTGGCAGATGAACATCCCCTCTTCCAAAGGCGAAACGGCGGATTTTAGAGAGAGCATCGTAGGCCAGACGGTTCGTGATACGAAGTTCCTCAAAGGTACCGTTGTTGTCGCTGAGGTGAATGTGACTGATAAAGGGTAGAGATTTCTCCAAGGCGTCGAGAAAATCAAAGTGGAAGTATCCAGCAGCCAGAAATGCGTGGCCTGTGTCAAAGGCCATCCGCAGGTTGGGATGGTTGGTGCGATTCAAAAAATCGATGACCGGATCTATTCTATCCACTTCGATGTTCTCGATGCAGAGCTCGACTCCGCATTTTTGAGCGAACTCGGCGGCTTGGATATGAAGCTCCGCAAATTGATCTTCGATCAGTAGATCCTTTGTCTCATACTCGAAGTGCAGGACGAGCGGGCTCATCTTCAAGTGACCACAGGCCTCGATGGAGCTGTGCAGCACCCTTTTCTGCATCTCCAGATTTGCGATATCCCGTAGATCGAGTCCGCTCCCGCTGTGGGCTGAATACCGAAAATCGAAACCAGCCAAAATCGATTTTAAAAAGCCGACGACCTCTGTTCGCATCTCCCCACCGATGATGAGAGGCAGCATGCCTAGGGGTATCTCGACACAGTCATAGCCGGCTTCGGCCAGAGAGGAGAGCTTCTGCCGGATTGCGGAAGGGTTGGAGCCACCACTGGGTAGATTGATGCCGAGGAGCACGGGATCCGAAGGAGAGCTCATAATGGTGCTCAGTCTATCCATTCGCTCTCGCCTTGACAATCGCTGCTTGATCGTTGATGATCACCTGTAATCCACGCAACCGAAAGGCTCCTCATTCGAAGCTCTAAAATATGAAGTTCAAATT
>CAZLRN010000524.1:0-3102 GCA_964561715.1 uncultured Spirochaetales bacterium | reverse complement strand
CGCGCCGGGGACTCAACGCCTGCACCACGCCCTGAAGCTCCCCCCGGTCGGCGTGAGCGGACAGGCCGTAAACCCCCATGCGGCAGGCCACGGGCACGGAGTTTCCGGCCCGCTGCCAGATCCGCGGCTCTCCATCCGGGGTCTCCAGCAGATCCAGAAGTTTTTTGCCCGGAGCCTCCTCGTCCTGATAGCCGGTAATGGCGATAAAGTTCCGGTCCCCGGGGGCGAGCTTCTCTGCGTAGAAGCAGCTGGGCCCGCCGGAAAGCATTCCGGAGCTGGACACGATGCAGCAGGGATCGCTCCCCGCGACGACGGCCTGGCGCATCGCTTCAGAGCCTACCGGTTGCACACTGTCAGAGTAAAACACGTCCCCCTCCCGCCAGATCCTCTTGGCCAGGTCCTGCCGCAGGGCGCCGGGGTGAAGCCGGTACAGCCTGTTGATATCTTTAACCATGCCATCGACGTAGATCGGCAGCGCCGGAAGCTGCTTGCGGCTGATGGCGCTGCTAAGAATGAGGACCACCTCCTGAGCCCGGCCCACGGCAAAGGCGGGAATCAGGACCTTGCCTCCGCCGGCGGCGACCTCGGTCACGATTTCCACCAGGCGCTGTTCCTCCACCTTGCGGTTGGCGTGGAGCCGTCCGCCGTAGGTCGATTCCAGGATCAGAACGTCGGGTCGCGGCCGAGGCAAGCTGATGCCTGGAACCGTACGCTGGGGGGTGACGGACAGGTCTCCGCTGTAGAACAGGGACCCTTCGCTGCCGGTCAGATAGACTCCTGCAGCTCCCAATATATGGCCAGCCTGGTAGAAAGTGCACTCGACTTCCCGGTCGACAAACGGGTGGAACGGATTCTGGAAGGTGTAGGCTTGGATCCGCTCCAGCATCTGTTCCACGTGCCCCTGGGCGTAGGTTGGAATCTCATCTTCCCGGTCCATGATCTTGAGGCTGTCGTACAGAAGCACCCGCAGGATGTCCCGGGTGGCCGGTGTCATGAAGATGGCAGCCTGAGGATACTCCCGGCTTATCACCGGCAGGCTGCCGCTGTGGTCCATGTGGGCGTGACTTACAATGATGGCGTGAATCCCGCCCATCTCCTGAACCAGGCGGAAGTCGGGAAGCCTGTCCTGGCTGCCGAAGCGCATTCCGCTGTCCAGCAGCAGATTGCGCCCCTCCACCTGCAGGAGGAGGCAGCTGGCCCCAACCTCTTCACAGCCCCCACAAAAACAAATTTTCATGGCCCCTAGAATTGCTCTCCAGATTCTTGCTGTTAAAGAGTTATTTTTCGAAGATCCTCTTGACTGTCAAGGTCGAAAATAGCAATCCCTCATTTTTACCAGACCGTCCGCACCGGATACCGCTTTATCATGTTGTCCGGACTCAATATCGTGAGCCCATGAACCAATGCCTGTGAAATCAGCATCCTGTCAAAAGGATCACTGTGTATCTTGGGGAGAGCGGTAACTTGGAGTGAGGATGATTCATCCAAGGATAGAGACTCGATACCATGCCGCTGCCGCTGCTCGGGAACATAGAATCGCGGTTCCTCGGGCAGGTCCAATCGCCCTATGGCATACTTGACGGCAATTTCCCACGTCGATACCGCGCTCAAAAACACTTCGTTGTCTGGATCGACAAAGAGATCTCTCGCCCTCTCCGTCAATTCTTCAGCATCGAGGATCAACCACAAAAATGTGCAGGTGTCAAGCAAAAGCTCCATCTACTGCTGCCCCTCAAAGGCCTTTTGCAGTTCCTCCGGAAGGGGCTCGAAGAATTTCGGGGAGACAGAGAACTCTCCATTAGCCAATCCGACCGGTCGGGGCATACGTTCGGTAGTTGATAGAGGGACGATCTCGGCGATCGGAACATTGCGCTTGCAGAGAAGAATTTTCTCTCCCTTTTCAATCCTGGCCAGATACTTGGATAGATGAGTCTTGGCTTCGTGGATATTGAGCTTGATCATGATTTAAAATTAAACTAATTAGTAAACTATGTCAAGACCAGGATTATGAGCCAAAGCCCCATGATTTGCGGAAAACGGGTTCGTCGCGAGGGCTGCAGCGGTTCCCGCGGCTTGTCCTGTAGCCATGCAGGTAGCGACCCCGCGAAGCGTTGCCCTTATTGCGACTATAAGGTGAAACATTGTGGCGGAATCGAGGCAAAACGCTCCCATCCATTGGAACGGTATCGGCACTCGTGCTAAAATTTGATCCGATGAATAAATCTGAGTCCCCCATTGTCGCTCTGGTAGACGACGAGCAGAATATTCGAGAGACCGTTGGCTACGCCATTCGCAAGGCCGGTTATCGTGTCTCCCTCTTCGCCGACGGCACCGCGGCGTGGACCGAGTTCGAGAAATCCCTGCCCGATTTGGTAATTCTGGATATCCTCATGCCCCGCATGGACGGCCTGGAGCTCTGCCGCCGGATTCGATCCATTTCAGAGCGGATCCCGCTTATCTTTCTCACATCCCGGGACGAAGAGTTCGACCGTGTCCTGGGCCTGGAGTTAGGGGCCGATGATTATCTCTGCAAGCCTTTCTCGACGAGAGAGCTCATCGCCCGCATCAAGGTGCTCTTCCGCCGAATCAACAACCAGCCCCGGCGCCCCGAGGAGGAGGATACCCTCACCTGCGGAGATTTAACAATCGATCGCCTGCGATTTACGGCAACCTGGCGCGAGCAGGCTCTCTCGCTCACCGTCACGGAGTTCCGCATGCTCCAAGCGCTGATCGCCCAGCCGGGTCATGTGAAGACCCGAGAGCAACTCATAAGGGAGGCCTACCCGGACGACACCTATGTCAGCGAAAGGACTGTGGACACTCATATAAAGCGGATTCGAAAAAAGATCGCACACCTGGATCCAGAGTTTAGCGCTGTCGAATCCATTTACGGTTTGGGCTATCGCTACAATCCTCCCGCAGAATCCTGATGCACGGACCTATCGGATGATTGGAAAAGGACTGTCCTTTCTGTCTCGCATCTCTGTAAGGCTTCTCGCCTTCAATCTGCTTTTAGTCTTTTTGCCGATCGCTGGGTTCCTCTATCTCGATACGTACGAGAGGCAGCTCCTGCAAGCTCTGGAACACGCCCTCGTTCAGCAG
>CAZLRN010000523.1:0-3117 GCA_964561715.1 uncultured Spirochaetales bacterium | reverse complement strand
CTCTCGCAAGGCGCGAATTGACAAGGCATTTCACTTCTCCTAGATTGCCGTAAGCGTAGGCGTTGAGGCGCAGCTGACAGAGGCAAGACGAAAAAGGCCCTTGCCTCGATCCACAGGTACAATTTCAAAAAGAGCATGAGGGAGTTCTTCAATCCCTGCCGGGTCTTCTCCTTAAACGATGAAGGCGGCGTGGTCATCTGCGACTACCCGGGCTCGAAGCCTTCCGTGCCGGCGCCCTACGATAAAGCCGAGGCATCGGATCCCCGGGTCTTCCGGACTCCTGTTGTCGAGGCCGAAGCCCACGATGAGCTGCTTCAGTTGATCGATGAGGGCAAGGTGGATCTTTCGGAGTGGATCAGCGACGTGATTCCGTGGCGGGATTTTCAGAAGGGCTTCGACTGGATCAAGGAGAAAAAGAGCAACAAGGCGGTGCTGGATTTTACAGCCAGCTAGTTTCTAGCGCGACGGTTGCTGCAGCGGCGGCTGCCGTAACGAGGCTACCGTAGATACGGTCGCCGCAGCTTCCGTTGCCGATTTCTACCAGTCGGTATTGCCCCAATCGATGGGCTCTTTGGAACGCAGCGATCCCATCTTTTCCCAGTCAGGGATCAGGCCCAGCCCTGGGCGATTGTCTTCCAGCACGACGGCGCCGTTTTCGATTTTCGGGTAATCGACGAAGAGATCATCCAAGATGTCGGTTTCGATGTATTCCTGCATAAAGAAGTTGCTCATGGTAGCATCCACGTGCACGCTGGCCATCGTGGCCACCGGTCCACTGGAGTTGTGAGGAGCGACACGCACGTAGTAGGTGTCGGCCAGGGCGGATAGCTTCTTGGCTTCCATGAGGCCCGCGCAATGGGTGAAGTCCGGCTGAGCGATGGAGAGCAAGCCGGCTTCGAATACCTTGCGATATCCAAAACGGGTAAAGATTCTCTCCCCTCCGGCAATGGGAACGTTGGATTTGAGAGAGAGTTTTCGGAAACTGTCCCAGTCGTCGGGCTGGACAGGTTCTTCTATGAATCCCGGGTTGTAGGCTTCGGCCCCTCGGACAAAGGCAAGAGCCTGATCGTAGTTGAACCTCCCGTGGCACTCCACGAAGAGCTGGACATCCGGCCCGGCTTCCCTTCGCGCCTGTTCGAGCCTCGCCAAAGCCGCGCTGACTCCGTCATCTCCCACCTCGTTCTTCAGTGGCGTTGCGTCTTCTTGAAAAGGGACCGGATCGGTCTTGAATGCACGAAAACCCGTAGCTTTCACGCGTCTGGGGATATCATCCCAACCGTGCACGTACAGGGGCACGTTTTCTCGGAGGCGTCCGCCGAGCATGTTGTAGACGGGAATCTCCAGAAGCCTGGCCGCAGCGTCGTACATGGCCATCTCGATGCCTGCGAGAGCAGTGTTCATGACCACGCCGTTCCGCCAGCGATCATGGAAGAAGTATTTATAAAAAAGCTCCTCTGCGTTGAAGACGCTCATGCCTTTGATCCGGCTTTCGAGCAGCTTTACGGCTTCCATGATGGCGGGGGTTTTCACTCTCAGCGTTGCTTCACCGATGCCGTAGATCTCGGGGTCTTCGGTTTCGAGCTTCAACCACAGGTAGTGCCTGTCCCGTCCCGGCGGGACAATCGGGTAGAGGCGAATGCGCTGGATCGAGAGGTTCTTCATAGGTGACTCCACTTTGAGAAGCCGTATCGTACACTGCAGGTATTGGCCCGTCAAGGACAAGATAAGCCGAGCCGTCGCTGCCCCCTATGTCTTCCAACGCAGGAGAGGAACGGCTAAACTGGAAAGAAACGAAGTGCCGAAAGCCCCAGGCTGCTGCGAGGAGAGGTAAACAAAAATGGAAAAACACGTTCTGAACGCCATCTGCAACGCCCAGAAAGAGGAAATCGAGGGCTATCGAATCTACAGCAAATTGGCCCGGCGTATCAAAAATGAAGAGAACTCCCGGATACTGAAAAGACTGGCAGAGCACGAGAGGCAACATTACGAGATCTTGAAAACTTACTCGAATCAGGACGTGAGGCCGTCGGGATTTAAAATCTTTCTTGTCACTGTCATGGCACGCCTTCTGGGCCTGATATTCTCTCTAAAGCTGATGGAAAAGGGGGAGCAAAACGCCGAACACGTCTACAGAGATGTCGAAGATCATGTACCGGAGGTTGGCCAGATCCTTCGGGACGAGGATTCCCATGAAGGGGAGCTGCTGAATATGATAGACGAGGAGGCCCTCAACTACATGGGCTCCGTCGTATTAGGTCTCAATGACGCCCTGGTTGAGCTTTCCGGAGCTTTGGCGGGATTCACCTTTGCCATTCAGAAGAGCCAGACGATTGGTCTTTTAGGACTCATAACAGGCATTGCGGCAACATTTTCCATGGCGGCAAGTGAGTATCTTTCCCAGCGTCAGGAAGGGGCCAGCGGTGAGGCTCTCAAGTCGAGCCTCTACACCGGGATTGCCTATATCGGGACGGTCGTGCTGCTGACGATTCCTTTCTTTGTATTGGGCAATGCCTTCGTCAGTCTCATCGTCATGATGGCTATCGCCATAGCGATCATTTTGGTCTTCAACTATTACATTTCCATCGCAAAGGACCTGCCCTTCAAAAGGCGGTTTGCGGAGATGGCTCTGATCAGCATCGGTGTTGCGCTGCTCTCCTTTGGAATCGGCTGGCTTGTACGGACAGCTTGGGGATTGGAGCTATAGACGCATCGTCTCAGGCGAAGCCTAACCTCAGAAGGGAATGAGCTCACCTCTCTCGTCGAAGATTGATCGCGGTGTGGGATCTGCCAGCTCTATATTTTTCTGGTCTTTGAGCTCCTGCCAGACAGCCTCCGAGACATAGAAGCCGGCAAGGTCAAGGGTGTTTTTGATTCGCATGGCTCGAATAACATCATCTTTCGGGTACCTGCACATTCTAAGAGCGAATTCGTAGCACTGCTGCGGGTTGTCACCAACGAGGGGTATTCGACCCCGTTGAGGAAACGTGCTTGTGATAACATTTTCTCGGGTGATCTGAAGATCGATTTTATCGAAGACCTTTCTTGTTATGAAGTCCGCAAGGCCCGTGCCCAACGCGTTTCCGTGGGACATATCCGTCAAATCGCAGAGGATGATAT
>CAZLRN010000522.1:0-3132 GCA_964561715.1 uncultured Spirochaetales bacterium | reverse complement strand
CTCATGGGCCGCTCGTTTTTGCCCTTGAAGGCAATCCGGATAGAAAAAATCAACGCTACAGATGTTCGCAAAAGCCTTTACCTTGATACCTTTCTCGAATTCGGTTTCACCCTAGACTACAAAACGTTGACCCTCCGCCCGGATTATTCTTGAATTCTAGGCCCAAGCCCCCATCAACCGATGATCTCGTGTAAGAGACAGGAGAGCCCTCTGATCTTCGAAGTTTATTGACTCACCTGAACTGATAACCTATTCTAGCTCTAAGAGCAGGAACCATGCGGGATTTATCTCATATTCGCCACAACCGTCTTTTCATCCTGTTCCTGTTTGGTTTCTCACTTTCTCTCGCTGGTCCTCTTTTTTTCCAGCGCCACGCCCACGCAGGAGTATTCAAAGGCGAAACTGCGGTAGCCGCCTATCGTGTGTCGATCCGCACGGTTCAACTGGGCGATCCCGGAGGAGCCACATCCGAATCGAGGAGGGCTGCATCCAATGCCTCTCCGCCTGCAAAGAGCTCAGAAGTGTACGTACCCATCGGCATCTCCCACAGCACAGAATATTTTTTCTCGCTTCTCTCCTACTTAGGAAGTCAGGACAGCTGGTTCCCAACAGATGACGTACTACGGTTCACAGCTGCTGAAATCGAAGGAAACCTCTTTTTTCAACATGAGGCGCTCAAGAGAAATCTTAAAACTTTTATATCGAATTATAGGCGTGCTCATCTCCTTATCGTCGATGGAGAAGTGATTACCGCGCTGGAAACTGAGCAGTCCATCGATCAGTTGCTTTCAGAGTTAATACGGCATTTTTCGCCGGAAGCCGGGGAAGAGGAAAAAATCGAATCCCTCACTGTTTCGATCAGAAATCGGATCCAAAAGGGAACCGCCCTCGTCTCCCGTAACTGCGTGCTCACGACAGAGAAAGCCTTGGAGCTCCTTCTGAAGGGCACCACCGAGGAGAGAGACTATACGGTTAAACGTGGTGACACGGCGTGGGATATTGCGAGAAAATTTCAAATGTCCGTGACGGATATAGAAAAGGCCAATCCTGACAAAAGCATCGAACGTATCTATGTCGGTGATGTCCTAAATCTGATCGTGCCCACCCCGCTCGTGCATGTCGAGACCGACTTCGTGCATACAACAACCCGTCTCATCCCCTACACAACCATAGTCAAGCGGGACAACACCCTCTATCGAACCCAATCGATAGTGGAGCGACGTGGCTCAAGTGGAAGAAAGCGCGTCAAAACAAAGGTCACACTGATAAACGGTGCACCGATCAATACCGAAATCCTCAGCGAAACGATCACGCAACAACCGGTTGTCGCAGTGGTTAGAAAGGGCACACTTAGAACCCCAGATGATTGGCTGACGGCTGCGTTTCTGCCAAAGGAGATTGGCATCATAACATCTCCCTTCGGAATGCGTTGGGGGAGATTTCATCGCGGAATCGACGTCGGAGTTCCTCCCGGCACCCCCGTTTATGCTATTCGATCTGGGCGTGTGCTGTTTGCGAGCTTTGATAAGAGATTGGGATATTTTGTGCTTATTCAGCACTCCGGGGGATTGGAAAGCCTCTACGGACACAACAGCGAGCTGCTTGTCAGGAGGGGCGATGCTGTGCGAAAGGGGCAAATGATCGCGCGATCCGGCAATACAGGCTACAGCACCGGCCCGCACGTCCACTTTGAGGTCCATAAAAGTGGAAAATTACTCGATCCAATCCTGTTTCTCAGATCTCACTATGAGGATGCGTTTATTTCAGAGGATCGGTAGATTGTTCGGAAATTCCGAGAGAGGAGCAAAAACTTGAAAAAAAACATTTTAATAGCGGCACTTTGCCTGTTGCCCATTTTCGCGCAGGCTCAATACGTTGCCGAAGACGAACTTAAGGTCGAGGATAAAGTCGATTTTATCAATTTTGAAGGCCGCCAACGGGAGTACCCCGCCGAGGTGATACGGGACATCGGGCGATCCCTGTCCAGGGGTTTGGATGCCGGACAACAGCGTGCCCGCTACGCCAACAAATACTCTGTCATTCACGCTTACGATCCAGCGACTCCAGAATTGCTTGGGGCGGACATTCTCATCTTTGAGAAAGATGCCTTGGTGAATCACATAAACAGCGTACGACTCATCCTCACTGGGCTGCTGGAACAGCATTATGGCTATCAGAGGAGCGATGCTGAGGTTCTTTCTGTTTTTGCCACATACTACAATGCCATTCACCGCGGCGATGTATCTTATTTTTCAAGCAAATTCCAACCCGTCGTTTTAGCCCATATAGATGAAACCAACGCTGGTATCGCAAAGCACTATAAAGATTGGCCCGGAAAGACCCGTCTCTTGATCCCCCTAACAGCTAAAGCCGGAAAGCGAGAAATCCGCTCACTGGACACCACGGAGCTTACCGAAAAGAGGGTCGTGGAGGAGCTTAAAAAGAAAGACGACAGGGGTGTAGAGGAGAGAAAGCAGATCACCGATCTCAAAGAGCGGGAAGCTGAAAAAACAAAAGACGAAATTGTCAAAAAGCAGGAGGATCTTCAGGATCAGAAAAAGGAACTGGGTCAGAAGGACAAGGAACTAGAAAAGCAGCAGAAAGAGCTGGAGAAGCGCACTCAAGAGCTGGAGAAGGAGAGGCTAGCGGCTAGAAAAATAGCCGACGAACAGCAGAGACGAGATAGGGAGAAGGAGCTGGCTGCGAAAAATAAGGAGCTCGAAGAGGAGAAGCAACGACAGTCAGAGGCGGAAAAGGAGCTGGAGGCGAAGAAAAAGGAATCCCAGCAGACAGAGAGGAAGATCGAGGAGGAGAAAAAACAGCTGGCGGAAAAAGAGAAGGAGATAGAGAGAGACCGGGAGGCTATAGAGAAGGATGAAAAAATCGTGAAGATCAAGGAGGAAATCACGCAAAATCCCGAGAAGGCCGCCGAAGAGATGCTAAAAAAAGAGGAGGAATTGAAAGAAGTAGCAAGACGCGAACCTATTGCCGCCGGAACCCTCTACTATTTGAAGGTAAAGCGCTATCTCATTGATGGCCATTATGCCAACGATCTCTACAGAATCGACGCCAAGACGGGAGAGTTTGTGAGCAAACCTACGCAAAAGCCCCATATTGACGGTCACTAGTACA
>CAZLRN010000521.1:0-3144 GCA_964561715.1 uncultured Spirochaetales bacterium | reverse complement strand
AATCTCGCCTCAGATAATTCTCAACGACATTCATGATTACTGGTTTCACTGCGTGTGGACAGCCAAGAAGCTTCTGCGGGGTGAACTGTGGGCTGCCATGAATTGCTTCAACTGCTATATGAAGCGCATACTGCTGCGCATGCTGGAACGCCTGGCCAATTTGCCGGGAGAGCAACCAGTTGATACATGGAATAACGGAAGATTCATTGAAAAATGGGCTTCTCCTTCGAATGTCCAGCGATTGCACGGGAGTTTCTCAGATTATGACAAGGTGGCGCTGACAGGGGCATTACAACATCAGATGGAGTTCTTCCACGACATAGCGTGTCATGTTGCCGAGAAACACAGGATCCCGTATCCTGCTGAAGAAGTCCAGAGAGTCAAGAACTGGATCCTGGGGATAGCTGAAGAGGCGAAACAGACGAAACAGAAGTAGGCTCCTTTTGGGAGAGGAGGGCTGGCCAGTTTGGAAACCTACGCTGATCCTAAGGAAATGGTATCAAATCCCCATTTTGAGCAACAGAGACGCAACAGCCTTTCTCGACTCACTCCCGACATGATCGATCCGCCGATTGTAGCGACGATCAACAGCTTCAACAGGCTGCCCTACTGCTTCACCTTACAATGCTGCTACGGCCATTTTTTCTACCCCGGTCAGAATAACGCGCATAATTTCGATCCATTGCCTGCGACGAATACCATCGATAGAGTTGAATACAGAATCGCCTACGTTGCCTTCTGTGTCGATCGGAGCGCTTTGGGCAAACAGTTGTTGGAGAATCTAAAGAAGATCACTTTTATCGATCCAGAGTATATCCAGCTCTGTTCCGCAGAATGGTTTTGGAACAGGCAGGTGAATTCCTATGCGCTCCAAGTGGAACCTGGCCGATTCAAGCATCAGGACATTGTCATACTGGGCTACAGCGAAGCTTTGACCGTCGAGAAAATCCGGAATGCGTTCTTCGTTGAGCTGGATAGGACGCTTCTCGATTGCCCACTGGGCTAAGTGATCAGCTTCGCTTATATAAGGTTTTCTAGATGGTTATTTCATCAAGCTACTATCAGATACTCGAGGTATCGGTTGACTCGACGTACGAGGAGATCAAAAAGTCATTCCACAGGCTTTCCCTTCTGCATCATCCGGACAAAAACAACAATTCTCCCGAGTCAAACACCCATTATGCCATGATCCTAAACGCCTATAGCATTCTTGCCGATCCGGTCAAAAGAGAGAAATACGATGCCTACATCAGAAGAAGCAGCGCACTCGCAAAATGGAGCAAAGCGTCCCGCAACACAAAACTTGCATTACAGGAACTCCGTGACAAAGCTCCCTATTCTATCGAAGCTCTTCTTTCGCATTTAAATTTTCTTCTCTGGGATATCGAGGATCTGATAAGCGAAAGAGACGAGCCTGCACTTAGCAGCCTGTACGGCAAGCTGACATTTCGGCAGATTATCCTGAAGATCCTGACATTCATCGACAAATGGGTTCTCGAGCCTTCCGGCAATCTGGACTACTTTATGGAAGCACGGCAAATGAAGAGGAGCGATCCGAGAGAGTTGGTAAATACTCTGGGAAGTACTCCAGGGAATCATGTGTACAGTCCGTATGTCAGCATCCTGGATTACTTTTATGATGTCCGAAAAAGAACGGATAATCTTATTGAACACGTGACTGCGGCGGATCTGATCAGCCCGGTTGCATACCAAGGTATACGACTTATCGACTGCATCGTCGAAGCCCAAAACTTGGCGATTCATTACCTCAGCTATCTTCTGCAAATAGAATCGGGAATGATCAAAGAAATACCGCCTTTTAGCCATTCACACCCATGCTTTGTATACTGATGGATGCTATCTGCCGAAGACAATGGCTATTGACTATTCTGCCTGGATGACATACTGAGGTGAGGAGAGGGAGTAAAGCATGATGAAAAATGGGGGAGCCTCCCGCCGCGATGATCCATTTGACCTGAGTCGCTTCGTAGCAGCCCAGGAGAGAGTCTATGATCACGTTTTGGCAGAGTTGAAGAGCGGACAGAAGCGTTCTCACTGGATGTGGTATATATTCCCTCAGATTGACGGCCTGGGCCACAGTGCAACTACGAAACACTACTCCATCAAAAGCGTCCAAGAGGCGCGACAGTACCTCGATCATCCCGTAATCGGAAAGAGGCTGCTGGAGTGTGCCGAGACTGTTCTCGCCGTCGAGGGAAGGTCGGTTTCGCAAATCTTTGGCTATCCCGACGATCTGAAGCTGCATTCGTCCATGACGCTCTTCGCCAGCGTGGCAGAACCCAGCAGTGTATTCGAACGTGTTCTTGATAAATACTTTCAAGGCCAGCCCGATCCCGCAACACTGCAGATACTCAAAAGGCTCGGTCGGAAAACGCTCTGAGGCTATCTAGCCGAGCCGTAGAATCGAGTCGAGGAGCGAATAAGTATGGAAGAGAGCACCAGATCGCTGGTATTCTCCTATTTGACCCTCAGAAAGGCGATAGGCTGGATGGCGATTTCATTTCCCCCCGTGCTCATTTTCGGCGGGCTATTGCTTTTTCGAACCGGCATCCAGAGCTCCATAAGCGGCTATTATCACACTGGCATGAGAGACGTCTTTGTGGGCATTCTCTTTGCCATCGGCTTTTTTCTGCTCTCATACAGAGGGTATACGCCTGCAGATGATATTGCCGGAGACTTGGCCTGTGTCTTTGTCATTTGTGTGGCGCTCTTTCCAACCTCTCCCGGCTGCAACGCCTCTGCCATTGCGCACATCATCGGGTACATCCACCTGGCATTTGCGGCACTGTTCTTTCTCACGATTATCTACTTCTCGCTGTTCCTCTTCACAAAAACGGATCCCAACAGGCCGCCCACAAAGAACAAGCTCAGAAGGAACAAAGTGTACAGAGCATGCGGCTACACGATGAGCCTCTGCATCTTGCTCATACTGATCTACAAGGTTCTTCCCGCTGGTTTGACATTCCCCCTCGTATCGCTCAATCCTGTATTCTGGCTGGAATCCATAGCGGTCGAAGCCTTCGGAATTTCCTGGTTCGTCAAGGGCGAGGCTATTCTGAAGGACGAAACGTAATGTCAGATAGAGAAGCCCTCGATGTGATAGAGTAAAAAGGTGAAGAGGTG
>CAZLRN010000520.1:0-3153 GCA_964561715.1 uncultured Spirochaetales bacterium | reverse complement strand
GATCAGGGCGTGACGACTTCACTTGAGGCTACCAATGCCGTTTTGGCGCATTTCGATATGCAAAAATGGCCGGGTATAAGGCTCGAGGTCGGGGGCGAGGCCGAGGAAAGCGCAGAATCCATTGTGAGTCTGATGACCACCTTTTCGATTGCCCTGATCGGGATCTACTTTCTGCTCGTGCTTCTCTTCGACTCCTTTACTCAGCCCTTGCTGGTATTGTTTGCCGTACCCTTCGGCATCATCGGAGTGATCCTTGCCTTTACGTGGCATGGAGAGCACATGAGCTTTATGGCTGTGATGGGTGTTATCGGGTTAGTAGGAGTTGTGGTCAACGATTCGCTGGTTTTGGTCCGTCACCTAAATGACTTGAGGAAGCAGAGGCCAAATGACAACATCAAAATTTTGGTAGGAGAAGGCACCTCCGATCGGTTACGGGCTATCATCCTGACCAGTCTTACTACTGCTGCAGGACTGTTGCCTCTCGCATATGGGATCGGCGGAACCGATATCTATATGCAGCCCATGGCGCTCGCCCTGGGATACGGGATTGTCTTTGCTACACCCCTTACCCTTGTCCTGATCCCCTGTCTCTACACCATCGGTACGGACATGGGAAGAATCATAGGCAAAGTATTAGGACGAAAGGAGAAAGCGGTCATATGAATGTGACGTTGAAGGGAAAAGATTGTCTTGTTGCCGGAGCGAGCTCGGGGCTGGGACTCGCGGTATCCAGAAGGTTTGCCGAGATGGGTGCCCACACGATAATGCTCTGTCGGAATCAGGAGCGCGGCGAGAACGCCGTTGCTCTGATTGAAAGAGAAGTCCCAGAAGCTTCGGTCGAGTTGGCGATCTGTGATCTGGCGTCCATGAAATCGATTAAAAGCTTCATAAAAGAGTTTAGAGGGAGGTTTTCTAAGCTCGACTTGCTCTACAATAATGCCGCGGTGATGAAACCGAAGCGCACAGTTACAGAAGACGGTTTTGAGATGATGTTTCAGGTCAATTATCTGGCCTCATTTATTTTCATGAACTCGTTTCTTGAATTGCTAAAGAATGGCTCGTCACCTCAGATCTTGAACAACGGAAGGCCATCAGAAAAACTGCGACTTGATTTCGACGATTTGCAGTTTTCGAAAAAATATAGCATGTATAATTCCTTTTTTAAGACGAAGCTCTGCCTTCTTTTATCGAGTCTTGAGCTTTCCCGAAGACCTGAAAGCGCCGGCATTGCCGTCACAATGGCCGATCCAGGGCCTTTCGAGTCAGAGCTTGTGAGAGAAGTTCCATGGTTCGGATGGGTGAAAAACCTAATGTCATCCAGTGTCGATAAAGCTGCCGAAAATATTCTGTATGTAGTCACTTCGGATGAAGCAAAGAATAAATCCGGCAAGTTATACAAGGAAAAACAGGAGATACCACTCACGCCCTATTGGAGTGACAGGGCGATCGGTGAGCGCTTGTGGGCGACTACCGAATCAATGGTCAAGAGTATCGTCGACTGAACGTGTCGCAATTGGACACCACCTCGAGGAGGAATTGAAATGGGAGCGGTGGACATAGTCATACTGATCGGCTCTGTTTTGTTTGCCGTGGGGGGAATCGTGAAGCTCATCACGCCTGATTTCCGCATTCACGGAGCAACCTTGCCCTGCGGGATATCGATGGTCGTGCTAGGGGTTGGCCTGGCTCTAAAGGCGGTGGGACTCTGAGATGAGTGACATCAGAGACGGTGCAGCGCTGTTCACCGAATCCCTCGCCTATGGCCTTCGATGTATGCTGCGATTCAGTGTAAGGCACCCGACTATGACTCTGCATTTTCTCCGGACGCTTTTGGCTCAGAAGAGAGCCGCCCGTACAAGAAAAGCCCATGCAGCGGAAGGTCTTCAGGTGCCTCCGTTTATGATCGTCAGTGTCACAAAGCGCTGTAATCTGAGCTGCAGGGGATGCTACAGCCGACTCTTGCATCGTTCTACGGAGAGCGAGATGGATACGAAAGAGCTCAGAGGTCTGTTAGCCGAGGCGGCCGAGCTGGGTATTTCGCTTGTGCTCCTTGGAGGCGGAGAACCCCTGAGTCGTCCGGATATTCTGGATATAACTAAAAGCTTTCCGCAGATCGTTTTCGCTCTCTTTACCAATGGTCTTCTGATTGACGAGCAGACAGTCGAGAGGCTGAGGTCACAGCGACACCTGATTCCCATTATCAGCATGGAGGGGCTCGAGCCTGATACTGATAATCGCAGGGGCAAAGGCGTACATGAAAGGGTGATTCGTGCGATGGGGAATCTGAGTCGAGGAAAGGTTTTTTTCGGAACGGCGTTGACGGTAACAAGAAATAATTTTTCAGTCGCAACCGACGAGCGCTTTATCAAAGGCCTGATCTCTATCGGGTGCAGGTTCATCTTCCACATTGGTTATGTGCCCGTAGTGGAGGGAACAGAAGAGCTCGTTCTGACCGATGAGCAGATCTCTGCCCAGGCAAGGCTGCTCGCTTCGTTTCGCAAGAGATTGCCAGCCCTCTTTATCGCCTTTCCGGGTGACGAGTACGCCATGGGTGGCTGTCTTGCCGCCGGTCGCGGATTCGTGCATGTGAGCCCGGAGGGACATCTGGAGCCCTGTCCCTTTTCACCCTTCTCCGATGTCAGCCTGAGGGAAACGTCGTTACGTGATGCGCTGAAATCCAAGCTTCTGCGGACCATCCGTGAGAACCGCGGGCTTCTGGACGAAAGCAATGGCGTATGCGCGCTCTGGAACAAACGTGAGTGGGTGGCATCCCTGGTTGCTTCTTCTGCAGTAGTCTCAGACAGGGATTAGTATGGTTTTCAAAACGTTTTTTTGACATATGACTGTTATGCGACTATAATGGTTAGAATTACAATTTGAAGGAAGGAGTCAAAATGAAAATCTGTTTCTGCCGAACCATTCTCGCCATCGCAATCATCGTGATCTCCATAATCTGGTGGCCTGCAGCCTGGGCCCGGATCGTTGTCATCGTTGCGTCGGCGCTGCTGGCACTGATGAGTCTTTTCTATCAATCATGTTGCTGCCGATCGTTGAAAAAAGAGGGATCGAGTTAGGCTAGCGGGAGAATACACTTCTCACTACAGCTCTCACGAAAGTTCTCATGGGTTTTCCCTTCTCTCTTGGTCCGAGTAA
>CAZLRN010000519.1:0-3163 GCA_964561715.1 uncultured Spirochaetales bacterium | reverse complement strand
GGGAAACCAGCCGAAAAAGGTCTTGAAGAGCCTCACCAGCCTGTCACCGGCCCTACTGTCGGAGAGGATCGAGCCCACCATCGTAAAGAGCGGGATGGCTGGAATAATCTCCCCCGTGAGCATGGTGTAAGCCTCGTTAGGCATAATCTCCAATGATCCGCCCGAGCGAATGAAAAACAGGGTAGCCACACCTCCCAAAACAATAAATATCGGAGTGCCCAGAAATGCCGAAACGACCAGCAAGATTAGGAGGGGGAAGCTTAAAAAATCGAGAAGAGGAGCAAAGAATTCGGTTAGCGCAAATCCCACCTGATCGAGCTTGTCTATGAGCGCAAAACCTGCTTCCTCGGATAGGGACAACAATGAGACGAGCTTCTGGACAGAAGCGCTGAGAGTCATGAAAAGCGGGGCTAATCCCATGAGAAGCCCCAACAGCACGCCCAGCACCGTGCCTGCCAGGCGCTTTATTCCTGCTTCCAATCGGAGGCTGAACCGAACGGCAAGAACGATAAAGCCGATGGGCATGATCAGAGAGACGAGAGAGATGGGCAGAAATCCTACCTTCTGACTCTCATCGAACCCTATCAGGGCAAAAGAGAAGGCGGCTAACGCAAGAGTAATAGTTACAGCAATCGAGAGAAGCCTCGAAAAGGCGATAACCCAGCCTCTGGCAGGTTCCTTGATTCTTTCTACGGCGATGGAGAGAGATAGATGCCTTCCCTCTCTGGAGGTAATCATAGCTCCGACGAAACAAATCCACAAAACCAGATGCTCGATATAGAGATGCACATGGGGAATACCCGCGCTGAAGAAAAACCTGAGAAGGGTTTCGAGAATCGGCAGGAGAGCGACGAGAAAGATCAGCATGGCCGCGAGGCCATTTTCCAATATTATCAGGATCGGGGTTTTCTTCTCTGTATCGTTATTTGCGACCGTGGAGTCTTCTGTATTCATCTACGTATCTTTTCGCCTCATAGAAGTAATTTATGTCGAATCTTCCGCCGACAAAGAGCTCCAGTCCTCTCTGGATTAACTCCTTCCACTGGTCGACCGCATCTTGAGGTATTTCATTGACCGTTAGTCCGTACTTTTTCATGATCTCCACGGCTTCTTCGTTAGCCTTGATTGTATCAGCATCCATTTCCAAGGTGTATTTGCGGGCCGCCTCCAGCATTCCCTCGTGAAACTGCTCGGGGATGCGATTCCATACCTTTGTGGATATCACAAAGGCTCCGAAGATCGGCGCCCACCGGAACGAAGTCATGTTCTTTGCCACTCCGAACCACTGGTTGGCGGCAGCTATTATGGGATTCGTAACGAATACATCCACCCCTCCACTCTGAAGTTGAATCAGCATGTCCATTGTATTAAAGGTAACGGAGTTGAAGCCCAGCTCCTTCCAGGCTTGGGCCTCTTCTGGATTTCCCTCCATAACGAACATGCGCTGGCTTTTGAGATCCTCTGGATAGATAACGGAATGCCGAGAGAAGATGTGGCCCCATCCCGCCATATTCCAAAATAGTATCTTGAATCCCTTTTTTCCGAACTCGTTCTCTATTACAGGCTTCATCCTGTCGAGCACATAGTGGAGCTCATCTGCATCCTGTATCATCAGAGGAACCGCAGGCGCGAGAATCCCGCCAAAAATCTGCGACAATCCCACCATGGTGAGGCCGACGGCCTGCAATTGGTTAAAACGAAGCTTTCGTAGCATATCGGGCTCGTCTCCAGCCCTTCCGCCTCCATATATCTTGAGAACTACTTTGCCATTCGAAAGCTTCGCCCAGTCGGCAGCTAGCTTTTTGAGAGATTGATCCCAAGTGGATCCTGGAGGCACCAGAGTCCCTAATTTGATGATCTGGGCACCAACGGAAATCGCTGCAAGGGTGATTAAAAGAATAACCGTGATAGCTCGGGCGGATCGTTTCACTCTTCCTCCACAATCAAGAAAAAGTCTTCAACATGTTCGAGAAGCCAGCGTGCCTTCTCCTGAGCCAGGATGTTCATGAGCCTGTACTCCGGAACGGCGTCCACATCCACAGCCAGGGACTTCTCTAGCAGCTCTTTGAACTCCTTCACATCCTGGTTGTTGATGCTTACAGTGGTAGCAATAGCGAGATATGTACTCGCCTTAGCGCCATTTGATAGCTCAATAGCCCGCTGGTAGTGCTTTCGTGCTTTCTCCTCGCTGCCGCCGATCTCCTTTGGAATACCTCCGTAGTAGGTGGCCAGAAACTCGTGAACGGCTCCGTTATCGTAAGTCTCGTCGAGATCCAGAATTCGAAGAACCAGAGCCAAAGCCCTGGGCATTGTCACAAGAAGCTCCATATCGAAAAAATCAGTGGTCAGCGCGCCGAGCCACGCCATGCCGGCCCAATAAAGATACGGCACATCCTCCTGATCTGTAAAATCGAGATTCCCATCCCACTCCTGCGCAAAGAGAGCCTCCTGCAGACCAGGGTGACGCAGTTCGAGAGCTCTCAAGACATACCTTCGCGCTCGAAGGAAGAGCTTCTTGGCCCGTGCCAGTTCGGAGAGCTGCAGCTCTATCTCTTCTTCCGGAAGCATCTGAGCAGGAGATTGAACAAAGGCATATGCGTAGAGCACGAATGCCTGCCCTGTTGCCAAGAGAAGAGGTCGATGGTCCGGTACCGATTCGAGGAGAGATTCATAAAGCTTAAGGGCGAAGGGAAGAGCGTCCCCTACAAGTTTGGGGTCCTCCTCCCCGGTGAAAACCGTTCCACCGCCGGAACCCAGCATATCGGAGATACTCTGCACAGCCATCTTTTCAACGGAGCAATTGGCAAGGGAGAGAGAAAGCAACACGGCAATGATCGATAACCAACAGGCTCTCCCGGAGTGAGAGATTTTAGCAATTTTTCTTCTGATGTACGGCACCGACGGCAACAACACCTGTTTTCACCTCTCTTCTCTGCAAACAGATACAAAGAACGGATCCAAACTGCCAGAAACTTGTGAAAGTTTAATGATATTATGCGGACCTTTCAAGCACAAAACAGTCCAATGCGCAATTCCGGCTCAATATCCTGTTATTCTAGCAAGATTTTCCGAAACCGCTGTGAGTCGGAATTGCTACAAGCTTGCTCGGCAAGCAGCTTGCGGAGCAAGTAGTTGGCATGCATGGTTAAAATGATGCTATGAA
>CAZLRN010000518.1:0-3174 GCA_964561715.1 uncultured Spirochaetales bacterium | reverse complement strand
GGCCAATATAGCGAGAAAACTGCATGCGCCTCGTCGCGGGGCAACGATAATGGTAGGGCTGCCGGCTCCCTGCGGCACAACAGCCCATGGAACCGCCTTCGATATAGCCGGAAGGGGAATTGCCGAGCCGGGCAGTCTCAGCGATGCTCTCACTTACACGATACTTCTGGCATCTGGGAACGAGCGGGTGTAGAGGGGAGCGGCTTGTCAAGCGGCAAATCCGTAGAGCCGAGCCCGAGACCTGGCTTCGATTTGGCCGGCTCCATGGCACTCGTCGGTACAGCGATCACCTTCATCGCCGTTCCTGTGATCATCAGATATCTCACAGGTCATCTTGACACTTGGACCCAGAACGCCTTCCGCTATCTGACGGCTTTTGTGATCTGGACGCCCTTTCTCATCATTCGGATGAGACAGGGGCGAGTTGATGTAGGCATCTGGCGAAAAGCCCTTGTGCCGACGCTACTGAATGTCATTCAGCAGATTCTCTACACGACTTCCTTTTATTATATCGAACCGGCGTTTATGAGCCTCCTGGTTAAAACTTCGCTCATATGGATCATGGTCTTTGCACTCCTGATCTTTCCCGACGAACGTCGCCTCCTGCGGAGTTGGAGCTTCTGGAGCGGGCTTCCCCTCTGTGTTATTGGGGTGATTGGTGTGATGATTTTCAAGGAAGGCTTTACACTGAAAGGCACGGTTGTAGGGATTCTCCTCACTCTTGCCAGTGGCTTCAGTTGGGGCGTCTACACGGTGTCGGTACGATACTTTTTCAAGGACGTCGATTCCCGGACCGGCTTTGCCGTTATTGCTGTTTACACGACGGTCGCGCTCGTCTTGTTGGCTCTGATTTTCGGTAATCCGCTCCAGGGATTGAATATGCCGCCAGGGGCCTGGACCGGGGTCATCGCATCCGGACTTCTCGGGATCGCATTTGGTCATGTCCTTTACTTCGTCGCCATCGGAAGAATCGGCGCGACCATCTCAGCTCTCTTCCTCCTGGTGACGCCGCTCGGAGTCTATGCGGTGACCCATTATCTCTTCGGAGAGGTTTTGGGAGTGAAGCAATGGATCGCCGGTCTGGTGCTGCTTTCGGGAGCGGCTCTCGTGCTGTGGTCTCAGAAGAGCATGCGAAGAGCATCTTGAGGCGGTTTGCCTCGAGGCGAACCTCCCAAAGGCAAGAGGCCTCCTGGCATTCTGGGCCGCAAGCATTCTGCGAAGAGAGAAACTTTTCAGGGTTCGTGAGTTTCCGGGTATTGGGGCGGCAAGGCGTGGGATGGCTTTTCGATAACCCGCATACTCTTCCATTTTCCTGTCAGAAATCGAAAGAGAAAGCTTACCCCCAGCATTATTACGTAGGCCGATACAATGATCCATGCAACATAGATGTTCGATTTGAACACGATCAATGCAAGGTAGCTCGGGATGACAAGAAAACCCAGCGACACCGCTACAATCATCATCATGACAAAGCGGGTGTCCCCCGCTCCTTTGATCGCCGAAGCGAACACGATATTCGCGGTGTCAAAGATCGTATAGAGCGCTACAAATCGAAGAAGGATCAGAGTCGTCCTGCGGATCGGCTCGAAGCTTACAGGATCGGCCTGCGCGGAGAAGGCTGCGATGAAGATGTTGGGCACTAGAATGTAGGCGGCGGCTACCGACGACATATAGAGAAATGTTAGATGAGCCGCAGAGTACACGCTCCTCTCTGCAAGATGCGGCTTGTTTTCGCCGAGGTACTGCCCCACCAGCACACTGATGGAGATCCCGATACCGATCATCGGCATAAAGGCCAGGGTGTTAATGTTAAAGGCGATATTGGTTGCTGCAAGTTGGTCCGTACCGAGACGGCCTACCATCAGCAGAAAGGCCGTGAATCCAGCCATGTCGAGCAGAAACTGTACGCCGCTTGGAAGCCCGTAGCGGATCAGGCGCTTGAGGAGGGACATGTCCGGGCGCCAGCCCTTGAGGGTGTGATAGATTTGATTCAGTTTGGGGCGGCAGATGAGAACAAGGTAGCTGAGAAATGAAAACGCCCCAGCCACCACCGTTGCAAGAGCAGCACCGGTAATTCCCATTTCTGGAAAACCCCAGTGCCCAAAAATCAGAGCATAGTCCAGCAGTATATTGACAGCCGTTGCCGTGGTATTCACTACCATAACCGGCCAGTTCCTGCCACGTCCTGAAAAAAAGCCTGTGAGGGCCGATGCCGCGATAGGGAAAAAGGCTCCATAACAGAGGATACTGAAATAGATGGTCTCCTGTTGTTGGATGGCTCTCTCGTGACCAATAAGCTTGAAAATAGCCTCCGAGGCCGGCGCAAAGGGGAGGATCACCAATGCACCGATCAGAGAGATGTAGAGGCCCTGCCAGATGCTGGGGCCGATTTGGTTGTTTCGCTTGGCCCCATAGTATTGAGCCACAAAGGTATTGGAGTATCCGGCGGTTCCGATGAAAAGGCTCATGATGGCGAAATTGAGCACCCCTGCCGGGACCGAAGCCGCAATGGCCGTAGGTGAATACCACGTGAGAAACATCCTGTCCACGAAGTGCAAAGCCGACCAGGCCCCCGTGCTCAAGATCAGCGGGATCGCCATTACCAGAACTTCTCTGTATCCCCCCTGGGTGTGCCAGCGCAGCCGGAGATTCATCGTGTCCTCCTGAAGCTGTTAATCGAACGGTGCCAATACGAACGGATCCGACGGCATTATGCAATTATGGAGCAAAATCTCGTTTTTTCAACAAGGTTTTGCGGAGTAATCGCTACAAGCTTGCTCTGCAAGCAGCTTGCTCCGCAAGCAGCTTGCGGAGCAAGTAGTTGGCTGTATATAGAAAATAGGCTAAATTGTTTGGTTTGTAGGCGGGCCGCGTAGGTCGCAGCCAACGATATGGGACATATTGTACGGGCCATCAACAGACTTTACGTTTTTCAATGGGTTCAGTAAGATGAGTGGCGTGAATGAGAAGATCCAGCTACTCAAAAACGTCAGCCTTTTCTCTACCTTCCAGGCTCACGAACTAGAGGTCGTAGCTCGCTATAGCGAATATTACAGCTACAGCAAAGGGGATGTCATCTTCGAGCAGGGAAGCAGCGAGGATGAATTGCACATCATCAAAAAAGGAGAGATTGTCATAACGAGGGAATCCAGGGGGCGTAACACGGATCTGGCC
>CAZLRN010000517.1:0-3190 GCA_964561715.1 uncultured Spirochaetales bacterium | reverse complement strand
CATGCCAACTACTTGCTCTGCAAGCAGCTTGCGGAAGCAAGCAGCTTGCAGAGCAAGCTTGTAGCAATTCCGACTCAGATCGGTTTTGGAAAATTTTGCTAGAGAAAATTTTACTAGAATAGCAGGAAGTTGAGGCAGAATTGCAAAAAGCGATAAGAGAAACTGACGGAGGAGAGAATGAGCAAGACATATAAAATTGCCGTTGTTCCCGGCGATGGCACGGGTCCCGAGGTGGTCCGGGAGGGCCTGAAAGTACTGCAGGCTGCAGCGGGAAAGTTTGGATTCAGTGTCGAGACTACGGACTTCGATTTCGGCGGAGACCGCTACCTTGCGACAGGAGAGATTCTACCCGATTCGGCTGTCACTGATCTGAAGGCCTTTGATGCCATCTACCTCGGTGCTATCGGACATCCGGATGTCAAGCCCGGTATCCTGGAAAAGGGCATCCTCCTGCGGCTACGCTTCGAATTGGATCAGTATATCAATCTGAGACCGGTTAAGCTCTATCCCGGCGTTGAAACCCCGCTCAAGGACAAGGGTCCCGAGGATATCGACTATGTGGTGGTCAGAGAGAACACGGGCGGCATCTACACCGGAGTGGGCGGATTCTCCATGAAGGATACAAAAAACGAGGTTGCCGTGCAGAGCATGGTTTATACCTACGGCCAGGTGGAAAGGTGCCTGCGATTTGCCTTCGAATACACCCGCAAGAGGAATCGGAGAAACACTCTCGCCCTCTGTGGTAAGACAAACGTGCTGACCTATGTCTATGATCTCTGGGAGAGAACCTTTCATTCCCTCGGCGAGAGCGATTACTCGGATATCAAGCGCGAGTACTACCACGTGGATGCTACCTGCATGTGGATGATCAAAAACCCCGAATGGTTCGATGTTATCGTTACCGGAAACATGTTCGGCGACATCATTACCGATCTCGGCGCCATCACCCAGGGAGGAATGGGCATCGCCGCAGGCGGTAACATCAATCCCGAGGGCATCAGCATGTTCGAACCTATTGGGGGGTCGGCGCCCAAGTACACCGGAAAGAACGTCATCAATCCGCTCGCCGCGATCGTGGCGGGGTCCATGATGCTCGATAATCTGGGCGAAGACAGAGCGGCTACGGCAATCGAATCGGCTGTGATGGAAGTGACAGCCAAGAAGCTCCAGAGCCTCTCCGCCGGCCGGATGGGATTTTCGACCAGCGAGGTAGGAGACCTTGTAGCAGAGAGGATGTGACCTCAGCCCATAATGCCTTACGACTTTGATACGGTTCCAAACAGGCGAAACACCTACTCATCGAAGTGGGATGCCCTGGAAAAGCTCTTTGGTCGAGCTGATCTCCTGCCCCTTTGGGTGGCAGACATGGATTTCCTCATGCCCCCCGAGCTGGAAGAGGCGATAGAGCTTCGTCTCAAGGGTGGAGTGTTGGGATACACGACGGTCCTGCCTGCCTTCTCTCACTCCGTCGCAAACTGGCTTGCCAAGCGTCATGACTGGAAGATCGACAGCGAATGGATCCTCTTCACACCCAATGTGGTCTTCGGCGTCAACACGGCTATTACGACCTTTACAGATCCCGGAGATCGAATCGTTGTGCAGCCTCCGGTCTATCCGCCCCTATACAGATCTGTCACCCGGAATAATCGCGAGGTGGTGTTCAACCCGCTCAAGATCTCGGGAAGCCGCTACGTGATGGACCTCGAGGATCTTGCACGGAAGCTTGAAAAACCGGCTCGTATGCTGTTGCTTTGCAGTCCCCACAATCCGGTGGGCCGGGTTTGGGAAAAGGAGGAACTGATCCCCCTGATCGATCTATGCCGATCCCATGGCGTGACGATCGTCTCTGACGAGATCCACTTCGACCTGGTCTTCGGGGGACACAAACACCTACCCACTGCATCCGTGGCAGCAGATGCGAATCTGGCAGAAGAGGCCGACATCATCACCCTAAGCTCTCCTAGCAAGAGCTTTAACATTCCCGGAATTCACATCTCTTACGCTGTCATATCCGACGCCGAAGCCAGACGCAGGTACGCCGAGAGAATGAGAGATATCGGAATCTCCGGCCCTGGCCTCTTTGGCATCGTGGCGACGGAGGCTGCCTACAACTCCTGTTCGGGCTGGCTCGATGAGCTTCTCCGCTACCTCGAAGGGAATGTAAGATACACCGTCGAGTTTATCGAGAAGCGCCTTCCCTTTATCCGCCCCTATAGGCCCGAGGGTACTTACCTGGTTTGGCTGGATTTTCGAAAACTGGGTCTGGGCGACGAGGATCTCAAAAAATTCCTGATCGAGAAAGCCGGTCTGGGATTTAGCGAAGGAATCAACTTCGGACCGGGGGGGGAGGGTTTTCAGCGCATGAATATCGGATGCCCTAGATCTCTTCTTGAACGGGCTTTGGAGCAGCTCGAAAAGGCCTGCTCGAAACTGCAGATCCGCTAATCTGCAATTATGGAGCAAAATCTTGTTTTTTCAACAAGATTTTGCGAAGTAATTGCCAAATCGTTGGCTGCATATAGAAAATAGGCTAATTTGTTTGGGTTGTGGGCGCAGCCAACGATATGTCATCTAAAAGATAACCCCCCAGACCTGATCGATGGCTTTGAGGGCCCTTTCGAGATTCTTTGTTTGCTCCGAGGTGAATCCGCTCTTACCTTTCAGTTTTTGCAGTCTCGAGAGAAGGGCGAAAATCGCGTCAAAGGAGCCGCGAACGCCGAAATCATCGTTCATGTTGAATTCGAACTTCTCTTTTATCGCCGCGATCAGTCTGGTGACCTCCGGATCCGCCTTTGGGCGCCTTGAGTCCTTCTGCAGCAGTCTATTCTTGGCGTCGATGAATCTGTTAAGCCGGAGAATTGATCTCTGGAAGTTCTTCTCGTTGAAGTTGAGCTTTTTTCGGTAGTGGGTGTAGATCAGAAAGAAGCGGAGATGCCGGGGTTTGATCTTGCCTTTTATGACATCTTCGGGATAGAGAATGTTCCCGCGGCTCTTGGACATGGGCTTGCCGTTTACGATGAGATGCTCGCCGTGGAGGTAGTATTTGGCGTACTCCTTGCCGGTTAAGGATTCCATAACAGCAATGTTATAGTCATGGTGGCGGTAGATGTTGTCGATGCCCCCGCAATTGATATCTACGGTGGGCCCGAGGTGCTTGATAATCATCGCCGGATCCTGGACATTCCAGGAG
>CAZLRN010000516.1:0-3197 GCA_964561715.1 uncultured Spirochaetales bacterium | reverse complement strand
ACCAACCTATAGGACAATCAAGCGCTGCCTCGATAAGGGCTACATAGGCAATCCCATACTCCTGCGAATCGTATTCATTCCACGCCGGGGCAGCAAGGAGGGCTATGTCTATCCTGGTCGGAGAGGCTGGTTGACGAATGGCAAAATCTCAGGCGGCGGGCAGTGGATGGTGAACGGAATCCACCGTGTCTCCGTGGCGCGCTGGTTCTTCGGGGAGGTGCGATCAATCTATGCCGTAGAGCATGGCACGAAGGCCTATAATCTCGATATCGAGGCCAACGTATGCGCAACGCTAAAGTTCGAAAACGGCGCGTTGGGTGAGATACTGAGCATTCCGCAGGCCAGTCATTTTGAGGTCTTCAACGAAACTATGGTCCATGGCGACGCCGGGGCTATCGCGGCAAGCCGCACAGATGGCAAAGTGCATGTCTATGGCGAGAGAACGGATACCTCCGAAAATCATTTGGCAATCGAGGTGGACGACGAGAAGGACTATTTCGTTTCGGAAATGGAACACTTTCTCGACTACGTCCAGAATGACGCCCCCTGCATCTGTGATGGACCCAGCGAGCGGCAATCCCTGGCCGTTGTGCTCGGCGGATTCGAATCCATGCGGAGCGGAGCCGAGGTGAGTTGCCACCGAAGATAGCTGCCTGCAGCGGCAGAAAGCAGCCGCCAAACATAGCAGACGGCCGCCAAACGCAGGGGGAACGATTACCTTAAATCAACAGCTCGATAAGCCGATTATTAATAGTGAGATGATCTACGATGTTTATCTTCAAGGCGATCTTGTAGCCGAGACGGACAGCATCGACCTGGTCAAGATTTTCATAAAGGAAAATCCTGGATGCTCCGTCAAAGATGCGGCATCCGGCAAAGAGTTTATCATCAAACGTTCTGTTGACGGTCCAGCGTCCGCCCGCATCTCGTAGCAACCTTACTCGCTACCAGAACTTCTCTCTATTCTTCACGAAAACGGGTATGCGTTCCAACGGTGCATCGGCATCAATGCTCTGCCCACCTTCGAAAGCCTCTCCCGTCCAGGCATCGAACCATTTTGCCCCTGATGGAAGACACACAGACCGGGAGCGCTGCTCGTACCTGGCAACAGGCGCAGCCAGAATATCCGATCCAAAGAGCAGCTCATCGTCAATTTCATAGCAGTTCTTATCCTCCGGGAAATCGAAGAAGAGGGGCCGCATCGGAGGTACCCCCGTTTCATGGGCTCTCTTCATTTGCTCCTTGATGTAGGGGCGAAGGGATTCTCGCATAAAGAGAAGCTCTCTTATAATCCCATATGCCTCGTCCCCGAAAGACCACACTTCATTATCGCCTGCGTTCTTGACATCCCAAGAATTGCGAAAGCCATGCAATCGGAAAACGGGACAGAATACTCCCCACTGAAACCAGCGTACAATAAGCTCCCTAAAGACAGGATCTTCGATATTACCACCGAAAAATCCGCCGATATCAGTGGTCCACCAGGGGATTCCCGCCATAGCCATGTTCAAACCGTTCTTGATCTGCCCCTGCAGCGTCTCGAAATCGCTGAATATATCTCCAGACCAAATGCAGGCCCCGTACCTCTGGCTTCCAGCCCAGGCGCATCGACACAGATTGATAGGCAGCTCTTCCCCGGCCTCCTTCATTCCCTCGAAGAAGGCCTTCTCCTCGAAGAGGGGGTAGAGGGAGGATACCTTGGCTCCGTTGCCGATGTGATACCGCATGTTGTGGGTATCGGCAGGTCTGACATCCGGCTCTGTTTCGTCCAGCCAGAAGAGCCGCACCCCTCTGTCGTAGTAGTTCTTCTTAACAATATCCCAGACATACCGCCGAGCCTCCGGATTTGTGAAATCCACAAAATGCAAATAAGCGATGCCGGCATACGTGTCGGTGAACCGCATGAAGACCGGCAGCCCGTTCTCGGCCCTGATGAGAAAGCCCCTCTCCTGCATCTCCTGATAGTGAGTGGAATCCGCGTTCACGGTGGGCCAAATGGAGACCATCGTCTCGATGCCCATGTCTTTGAGATCCTTCAGCATGCCCTCCGGATCGGGCCAGCACTTGGAATCGAAATCCCACTCGCCCATCATGGCCCAGTGAAAAAAGTCGATGACGATCACCGAGATGGGCAGCCCTCTTTTCTTGTGCTCCTTCGCCACCGCCATCAATTCGTCTCTGTTACGGTAACGGAGCTTGCACTGCCAGAATCCCATCGCCCAGTCAGGCATCATGTTCGGGTACCCTGTCAGCTCTGCGTAGCTGTTCATCACCTCCGCCGGATTATCGCCGGTGAACACAAAGTAATCCAGCTGATCTGTCTTTTCGGCTATCCAGTAGGTGCCGTTGTTGACGAGCTCCACACGACCGTAGGCGGGATTGTTCCAGAAAAAGCCGTACCCCTTGGAGGAATAAACGACGGGGACCACGGCAATGGAGTTCATCTGCAGCAGCTCCAGGGAGCACCCCTTCCAGTTAAAGACGTTGTGCTGGTTGTGTCCCAAGCCGTAGAACTTCTCATCAGGATCCGCCACGAAACGGGCTTCGGCCCGATAGGTGGAGGGGCCGACCGCTTTGAGGTGATGCCCGGGATCAGGCAGGACCCGTCTGGATTGCTTCTCCTCGAGAAGCACCTTCGCGGTTCCAGAGGCGAAAAAACGAAGCGGATTTTCCGTTTCCATAAAGGACATTCCTCGCCCCTTTTTCATGGCCACTGATAGCTTTCCGTTTACAAGAACGATCTCCGAGTCGGTCTCTGTAACCTGGGGCGATAGCTGTTTCGATCTGGGATTGATCGCCCAGTCATAGGGCTTGAAATCTTTCTCCAAAGTGCATTGCACCCGGATGCAGTGAGGCGACCAAGCTTCGATCCTGAGAAGCTCGCCCTGAGACCGTCTCTCGATAAAACCGTCCCCTCGAGTGATGCTGTTGGACATGACTTCCTCCTCATGCGATTTTACAGTACCTCATCAGTTTAATGAAGCCAAAGCCGGCGGATAGCCATGGCAGACAAAGTTGGCGGCCAACCATGGCAGCCGACCCCGGTAGCTGACCTCGGTAGCCGACTTGATTCCATGAGCAGCTTGCCCTATTATGCAATTCCGGCTCAGTTTCTTGTTATTCTAGCAAGATTTTTCGAAACCGATCTGAGTCGGAATTGCTACAAGCTTGCTCTGCAAGCAGCTTGCTTCCGCAAG
>CAZLRN010000515.1:0-3209 GCA_964561715.1 uncultured Spirochaetales bacterium | reverse complement strand
CTACGAGGAGGAGCGACTCATAGACATTCTGGACAATCGACCAAACGAGCTTACCAAAGTAAAGGGCATAAAGGAAAAGAAGCTCAAGCGGATAACCGAAAGCTGGAACAGGTTCAGGGAGCTAAAGAATCTTTCGAATGTGCTGACACCCTACGGGGCCTCTCAGACCCTTCTCATCAAAGTCTACAAACACTTTGCCGATGACCCGGAGATTCCTAGTAGAATCCAGGAAAATCCCTTTCTAATGACTGAGGTTAAAGGAATCGGATTCAAGACAGCCGACGCCATCGCACGCAGAATGGGGATTGATCCTCGCAGCCTCTTTCGTATCAAATCCTGCATCGACTACGTTCTTCTGGATGAGACGAACAACGGTGGAAACAGCAGCATCACTAGAGACGAGCTCTTCGCCAGAGTGGACAGCGAGCTGCACTACGAGGATCCCAGCGGAGAAGAATCCCACATGGATCGCGCAGGCTTTGACGACAGCCTTTCGGATCTGGTAGCCGAAAACAGAATCGTACTTCTCGATGGTTCAAGACTCACCTCGAGCTTCCTCTATCGCGCCGAAACCACTATTCTCGAGGTTGTCCGCGCAAAATGCAGCGTCCAGGAACTACCCATTGCGCCTGACACCGAGACCTTCATCGCCACAAAAGAGAAGGAGATGGGCATCCGGTTTTCGGAGGAGCAAAAATCGGCTATCAGAAAGATAAACGAAGGGGTGCTTTTTCTCCTCCTGTGCGGATACGCAGGCACAGGAAAATCTACAATCAGTAGAGCCATGCTCGACCTGTTGTCCTTGCGACACCCCAGAGAGAAAATGATGTGCTGCGCTTTGAGCGGAATCGCCTCGGATAGGATTCGCAAAGCAACAGGATACAACGCCGGAACCATCCAGAGCCTCCTCGTCAAGGCCAACAAGGAAAAGAGCAAGCTCCCATACCAGGTTCTTCTCGTGGATGAAGCCTCGATGGTCAACAGCGAGCTCTTCTACAGGCTGTTCACAAAACTCAACAACGAATGCGTCGTTATTCTGGTTGGAGACCCCGCACAGCTTCCTCCGATTGGCGCCGGGGATCCGTTTCACGATCTCATCCAATCCGGGATCGCTCCAACTGCAGAGCTCACAAGGATCTACAGGCAAAGCGAAGACAGAGTCCTGAGCTACTTTGCCAACTTTGTGAGACGGGGAGAGGTTCCGCCCAATTACAGAGATCCCTACTCCGATTTCCGATTCATCGATATCTCCATAGAGAACTATTTTGCTCTGAGAAACAAGCTATCCCAAAAAGAAAAGAAGGAGCTGCGCGATCAGAACTCAGCCGAGATACTCGAGGAGATACTTAAAATCGCCGAGATCTTCAAGGCGAAGGCAATGGAGCTCTACCGAAACAAGCAGATGAGCGAATACATCAGCTTTTTCCAACTTATTACACCTATTAGGAGCGGATTGCTCGGCGTGGATAATCTAAACCAGAGGCTTCAGCAGCTGTTGAATCCCCAAAGCGAGAACCCGAATAAGCTGGATCTCGGATTCGTAGAGCTTCATTTGAACGACCGTGTGGTTCATATCATAAACCAGGATATGGATTGTTTCGATCCGGAGGCTTTTAAAGGCAAAAGCAGAAATGCTCCCACACAAAAGCAGAGAATCTACAACGGCATGATAGGAGTTCTCTTCAGGATCAACCGATCCGATGAGCTCCTCTGGGTCTATTACCCTGCCGATAGAGTTGTCGTAGAGTATACCTTCGACGAAGCTCGCGAGCTCTTGCGCCTTTCCTATGCCCTGACGATTCACAAAACCCAGGGAAGTGAGTTTCAGAACGTCGTGATTCCCATAAGCTTCTCCCATTTCATCATGCTCAACAACAAGCTCCTCTACACAGCCATAACCCGTGCCAAAGAGGCATGCTACATTGTGGGCGAACACTACGCCTTTGCCAGCGCTTGTCGACGAAAGGACATCACAGTAAGAGATACGGTGATTCGGATCAAGCTAGAATCCTAAAGAGACTACCTGAGCTATTATCCTTGACAACAGCGATTTATTTGACATATTTTATTCCATCGCAAACTGACAGCGCATACATCTGAGTAGCTGAGGAAGAAAAGCAGATGGCGAACAAGAAAAAGCTGAAAAATGTAGGATTCGTTTCTTTCCGACTAGCGGGTACAGACGGAGTTTCCCTTGAGACCTTCAAATGGGTCGAAGTGCTGGAAAGAATGGGATACGAGTGTTTCTATTTCGCAGGCGAAGTGGATACACCCCCAGAACGATCCTATATCGCGGACGAAGCCCACTTCATGCACCCCGATGTCAGAAAAGCATACCTCGAATGCTTTGATAGGAGGCACCGTTCCCCCGAAACAACCGAAGTGCTGCATGAATACAGAAAGATACTCAAGCAGAAGCTCTACGATTTCATCAAGAAGTTCGACATTCACATATTCATACCGGAAAACGCTCTTACGATCCCTCTCAACATTTCGCTGGCAATGGCGATTACCGAAGTCATCGCTGAAACCGGCATTCCAACCATTGCCCATCATCATGACTTTTTCTGGGAGAGGAAGAGGTTCCTCACCAACTGCGTCTGGGAATACCTCAACGCGTATTATCCCCCTCGGCTAAGCTTCATCCACCACGTCGTCATTAATTCCTCGGGCCAGAACCAGCTCGGCTACAGGACCGGAACTTCAGCCACGCTCATACCGAATGTCATGGACTTTAAAAACCCCCCTCATCACAGGGATGGTTACGGCAAAGATGTCAAGCAAACCCTTGGAATAGAGGATGGAGAGTTCTTCATTCTTCAGGCGACTCGTGTAGTTCAGCGCAAAGGCATTGAGCACTCGATCGAACTCGTGTCTCGACTCGAGCGGAACTCCGTGCTCGTTATCTCACATGCGTCGGGAGACGAGGGATACGAGTATCAGAAGAGGATACAGGACTATGCAAACCTGCTCAAAGCAAAAACTCTCTTTGTGGACAAATGCATATCAAACCAGAGAGGAACAACCGAGGATGGGAGAAAGATCTACACTTTGGATGATATCTATCCCCACGCCGATCTCGTGACCTATCCGTCCCTCTTCGAGGGATTTGGGAACGGATTTCTCGAGACGATCTACCACAAACGCCCGATTCTCGTGAACAACTACTCTATATACTCCTTCGACATTCGACCTAAGGGCTTCAAGGT
>CAZLRN010000514.1:0-3221 GCA_964561715.1 uncultured Spirochaetales bacterium | reverse complement strand
TGACGGGTCCTCACTCTTTCTCCTTTCAGAAGACACTGAATCCATCCACTGCAAATCAGCAAACAGATATCTGAACTTCAAAGACAACTTCAAAAACTAACAAAGAACAAAGTCCTATCCCCTGAAAAACTCAAGGCAGCGAATATAGGAGTACATCGCTTCGTATAGATCTATTTTTGAGGCAACGATCTCTGTTTCACATAGATTTTTTATTGACGCAACGTAGTTTTTTCTTTGGGGGTTACAACGATCTCGGAATCGAAGTTCAATCGCTCCACAGCGTCGGCAAACCGGCAATGCTCTCGAAATGCTCATCTCGCGTGAGAAGCCTGGCGCCAGTTTCGAGCGCCGCTGCTGCGATCCAGATGTCATTTGTCGGCAGCGGAGTGCCGGCTTCTTTCAGCGCCTTGATCAAAAGTCCATATCTTTCTGCAATCGAATCATCTATCGATACTGTGGCGATCCCTGGTTGCTCGAGAAAGCTGTTCAACTCTTCGATGTTCGTTTTGGCTCGTTGGCCCATATAGAATCCTGCGTACACCTCTCCCAGCACGATCGAAGGCACAAGTACGTTATCTGCTTTCTCTAAAATCTCCTTGATGCCTCGATCACCCTGCATAAATGCCGAATACGCGTTTGTGTCGATGCATACCCTCATGACCGCCAGATCTCCGGATCGATCTGCTCAAAAATCGCCGTATTCTCTTCGAACTCTTTGGCTTCGGAGGCACTCCATGACCCTGATAGATTTTCGAGGTCTCTCTTTTTTCTGTCTTCGAGGGATAACCCCAGTGCCTTAAGAAGGATCGAGATAATGGTCTTGTTCAGACTGGTATGACTCTCCTGTGCTAAGGCCCGCAAACGCGCCTCCAATTCCTTTGGCAGCTGGCGGAGCGTAATTTGACTCATATATATGCCTCACTGCATTCGCTTTATGACACCATAATAGAACATACATTGTCTCTTGTCAACAACGGCTGGGTTTTCTCCCTGATTTTTCGATTTCTGGATGACAACCCCCAGCTGCAGAATGTATCTTATAGTTGGCAGATGGAACCGAAAAATACTAACTTTGATTCGATCTATATAGAGGGAGCCCGGCAGAACAACCTCAAGGGCTTCGACCTGCGCCTGCCGCTGCACAAGCTGATCGTGATAACAGGTGTCAGCGGATCGGGCAAATCCTCTTTGGCTTTTGATACGATCTACTCGGAGGGGCAGAGAAGGTACGTCGAAACCTTTTCCGCTTACACCAGGCAGTTCCTCGATCGCATGGACAAACCTCAGGTCGATCGGATCGAAGGCATACCACCGGCTATAGCCATCGACCAGACCAATCCGGTTCGCACATCCCGTTCGACTGTTGGAACCATGACCGAGCTCAACGATCACATCAAATTGCTCTATGCTCGGGGTGCGCGTCTGTACTGCAGGAGTTGCGGCAAGGCGGTTCAGAGGGACACGGCGGAGAGCGTGTTCGATCAACTGGACTCGGCGCTGGGCGGACGAGAAGAAAGCGATGAAACAAGAATGCTCATCGCCTTTCCCGTCAAGATCCCCCACAATTTTACCACAAAAGAGGTGAAGGAACTTCTGGCAGCCCAGGGGTATCGACGCATTCACAGAAAGAGGGGCAAGGTGCTCGAGGTGATTCAGGACCGAGTCAGGTTCTCGAGAGAAAATCGCTCCCGAATCGTGGAGGATATAGAGGCGGCACTGAAATACGGCCAGGGCAACGTGGTGATCTACGCCCTCGACAGAGAGCGAAACGCTCTGTCCCCCCTTCGCTTCTCTACCGATCTTCACTGCCCTGACTGCGATATCCACTACAGAGATCCCGTACCCAATCTCTTCTCATTCAACTCTCCCCTCGGGGCATGTGAGACCTGCCGAGGATTCGGACGCATCATCGATATAGATTACGATCTCGTTGTGCCCGACCACACCATAAGCTTGGAAGAGGGAGTCGTGAAGCCCTGGCAGTCCAAGAGCTATTCGGAGTGCCAGAGGGATCTGAAGTCCTTTGCCCGAAGGCGAGGAGTGCCCCTGGATGTGCCGTGGAGCCGTCTTTCGAAACAGCACAAGCGCTGGGTGTTGGAAGGGGAGGGAAGCTGGGACGACGGGCTTTGGTATGGAGTCAGACGATTTTTCAAATGGCTCGAGACCAAGAGCTACAAAATGCATATCCGGGTGCTCCTCTCAAAATACAGAACCTATCGCACCTGTCCGGACTGCGGAGGAGCGCGGCTCAAGCCCGAATCTCTTCTGTGGCGCATCGCTGGGAAGGGCGCTGAAGCGGATCGAAGGCTTTCGGTGCACGAGCTGATGCTGCTTCCGATAGATCGGTGTCTTGAGTTTTTCGAGACCCTCGAGCTTCCCCGTCCCCTCGACGAAGCGACTGAAATGCTGCTGGGCGAGATCCGGAGGCGCCTTGCCTATCTGGTCGACGTGGGCCTCGGCTATCTGACCTTGGACCGGCAGTCCCGGACTTTGAGCGGCGGCGAAGTTCAAAGGATCAACCTGACAACCGCCCTGGGCACCTCTCTGGTCAATGCTCTCTTCGTGCTGGACGAGCCGAGCATTGGCCTCCACTCACGGGACATCGGGAGGTTGATCGGCGTGCTGCATCGCCTGCGTGATGCAGGAAACACGCTGATCGTAGTCGAACACGATCCGGAGCTCATCCGCGGCGCAGACCTGGTATTGGACATGGGCCCCGGACCGGGGGAGAGAGGGGGGGAGGTGGTATTTTTCGGCAAGATGCAAGAGCTGCTCGAACCGGACGCTCTCGAAAAATCCGTGACCGCACAGTATCTCAGCGGTAGGAAGCGCGTTGTCGATGGACTGGTTCTGGAGTACAGCTCCGCCCGTGGAGAGCCTTCGGAGAGCAATGGCAGCCTCGAAGTACTAGGCGCAGCAGAACACAATCTCAAAGCCATCGATGTCAAGATTCCGCTTAAGCGCCTGGTCTGTATAACCGGAGTCAGCGGCTCCGGAAAATCGACTCTGGTGCAGGACGTGCTCTACTACGCGCTCAGAAAGCTGAAAAACCGGCCCGTGCAGACTCCGGGTGAGCATCGCGGCATTAAAGGTCACGACGCGATCGACGAGGTCGTTTTGGTGGATCAATCCCCCATCGGAAAGACGACGCGCTCCAATCCGGCCAGCTACGTCGGGGCTCTTGACGGGATTCGCAAGCTTTTTGCGGCGCAACCCCGGGC
>CAZLRN010000513.1:0-3237 GCA_964561715.1 uncultured Spirochaetales bacterium | reverse complement strand
GAAACTGAAAGCCTCTAAAAAGAACACCTCGGGCTATTGTACACGATACAGGAAGTTTTATCCATGCCACAAAAAAAGCCCCGACTCAGCGCCGGGGCTTTTTTTACTGTTCATGATCATTTAACTGACCTCTGGACTGGCTTGAACGCTCCTCTTCGGTTTGAAAAGCTTCCGGGTCATGCACACAAACCAGTTCCAGTGCAGGACAAAATGCCCCACGACACCCAATACCATGATGATCGTACTCCAGCGATGAAACTCTCTCCAACCGTCTCGTGTGAAAAAGAGAATCGTCCTGAAATATTCGGGATTTCTTCCGCCTCGATATCCGCCGCCGTGACCAGCGAAAAGCAGTATGAGTCCCGAAACCGCTGCCGCCACAAAGGCGACCCCAATTACAACGTCAACCCAGTAGTTGATTTGAGCTTCATTTTTCATGAGGTACCTCCGATTGATCTCGCTGCTCAGCGATACTTGTTCAGGTTGTTCCGAAAAGCCCTCAGGTGATTTTCGGACGCCTGCTTCAGCCTTTCGAACACGTCCCGTACATCAGCGGGCAGCTCTCGCTTGAGAAACGACTCATACATAGCGATGTTATCGATCTCCGCCTGAACACCTGTTTCAATGGCATTTTTCAAGCTCTCAGGAACCATAACGTGATCACTGGCCGTGTCTGCAGGTATCCTGTATCCATGGGCGTTAAAGAGATCGACGAGCATGCTGATGTGCTGCTCTTCGGATTTGATAATGTTGCTGAAGGGCCGAATCTCACCGTGCTCTTTCATGATCAGCTCGTATTCTGCTCTCGCCAGATACTCATCCTGGATCGCGTAAGCGAGCATTGCCTTGAGATCGACATCCGAATGATCCAGAGCTCCCTTTGCCCCATAATCGGAGGCAAATCCCTGAAACCCCGAAAGGGCCGAAAATACAAAAACCGTTAGTAAAAATAATGCTTTAGAGCGTAAATTCATCTCGTTCCTCCTCATAATCTGTTGCGTTTAAGGCACCTTTCGGTGTCTTCATTTATCAGAAAGCTAACCTGGCCGTACGAAGCTGATGTGGGATGTTTGCGAAGAGTTTGTGAAGATGGAATCCTGTGCCTTCTGTCCCAAGGCGATCGGTAGTATATTCATTGATGAATATGGCAAGGATATTTTTAGTCGAAGACAACGAGGGATTGAGAGAAGTGGTCACCTCCTACCTCGTGCTCAACGACCACGAGGTGATCGAATTCGATCGCACGAAGGGGGTGGTCAAAGCCCTACAGGCAAAGGAACCGGATCTGATAGTGCTGGATGTTATGTTGCCCGACGGAAACGATTTTCATCTCGCCCGGCAGATCAGGGCCAAGCATGATGTCCCTATCCTCTTCTTGACGGCCAAGACATCCGAATCAGATCGGATTGCCGGATTCGAAGTGGGGGGTGACGACTATATGGTCAAACCCTTCTCCCCTAAAGAGCTCTCACTCAGGGTGGAAGCAATCTTGCGGAGAACGCAGCCCAAGGCTCGACAATTCTCAGGGGGTAAGTGGGTCTTGGGGAAGCAGGTTCTGGAGTGCAGCCACGAGGCTCACCGCACCACCCTGAATGGCGAGGAGATCAGCCTTACTGCGGCGGAATGGAAGATCCTGACCTATCTCGCCTCCCAAACCGGAATTGTCATCGACAGGAATCGATTGCTGGGAGAGAGCCTTGATTACTTCATGGCAGAGGGATCCGAGAGAACTATAGACACTCACATCAAGAACCTCCGGGCCAAGCTTGGTAACAGCGGGTGGATCGAAACGGTGAGAGGCTTCGGATATCGATTTTCGGGAAATCCTGTATGAACACCCTGCTCTTTCGCACGCTCCTCGCTTTTCTAGCCGCCCTTCTCATCCTTCTGGGAATCATGAGTCTGGTCCTCTACTTGGGATTTCAGAGATCCCTGGAGGCCTGGAGCCGCAGCCGCGCTGCGACAGTCGAGGAGATCGTGAGAGATGTGCTGGAGGGAAGTACACAAGCGGTTTCATTCGATGGTTCACTCTTCGTCTACGATTCTACCAAAGCACTCGTTTACTCCAACAGAGGCCGCGGGCGCAATGTTCAGCCCGACGACATGATTCCCCTCGAAATCGATGGCCAACTACTGGGGTACTACTACACCGGTACCCAGCACTTCCAGAGCGATGCGGCCAACCAGCGGTTTCTCGAATCGTTGGGCCAGACCCTTTGGCTCGCTTTCGGTGTATCTTTTCTCATAGCCCTTGTGGCTGCCGTGCTGTTCTCCCGCAGTCTGGCGGCTCCGGCCAAGGCCGTGGCGTCGGGATTGAAGAAGGTCAGCCAGGGTTCCTACGACCTCAGCCTCCCAGAGCGGGGTACCGCAGAGATTGCGGGAATCGCCCAGTCGGTCAACCTGCTGGCAAAACAGCTGGCCCGCGAGCACGACATCAGAAGGCAGTGGGCTCAGGATGTGGCTCACGACCTACGGACGCCGATCTCTGTTCTGAAGGCCCAATTCGAGGGCATGCGTGATGGAGTCCTGGATACCGGCAGCAGCCGCATCGACAAATGCCTGCAGGAAATTTCTCATGTCGAGGGACTCATCGCAGATCTGGAAGAGCTAATGAGTCTGGAGTCCCCGGAGAAAAGGCTCGAGCTCACGAGGATTGATACTAAGGAGTTGATCGCAATCCTCGAGGACCGGTTCCTGCTGGAAATGCAGAAGAAGAATATCACTTTCAAGAGCAACGCCGGCCTGGAATTGTTCAATGCCGATCGAAATCTTATCGAAAGGGCTCTATCCAACTTTTTGTCCAACGCCGTCCGGCACGCCAATCAGGGAGGAACTATCGAGCTGTCCGCCGGCGTTGTAGAGGACAGAGTATCCTGGAGGGTTTTCAATACGGGTGATCCCATTCCCCCAGAAGAGATCGATAAGGTGTTAGACCGGCTCTACAGAGGAGAGCCAGCCAGGAACACTCCAGGCTCCGGTTTGGGGCTGCCCATCGCCAAGAAAATCGCCGAGCTTCACGGCGGCGAGGTGAAAATCGGAAGCAAAGACAAAGTGGGAACCACCGTAGAGATCGTCATACCTCTGGCTTAGGGAAAACACCCCCGCCAAAGCCTTGAGTGCGCATTCGGCTCGGTGCTATACTGTGCACTCTGCCTCCAAACTATAGGCACCCCGGGAGAATGCATGGACAAACCCAATATGCTCATCTTCATGACCGATCATCAGCGAGCCGATACG
>CAZLRN010000512.1:0-3252 GCA_964561715.1 uncultured Spirochaetales bacterium | reverse complement strand
CTAGAGGTTTTTCAGTAGTTGATACAACCCTTGCCCGGCTATAGCAATGAGATCGAAAGTAGCGTTGACAAGATCGGCCTCGGCACGCCATAGCTTGTTTTCCTGATTTATCAGATCGAGTTCAACCGATTCTACATCGTGAGCAGTAATCTGCTTCAACTCAAAGAGTTTTTCTTGTATCTCCAACTGCTTCTTGTTGAGCTGCACATGATCCTTGAGCAGTTTGACCTTCTCTAGAAGATTGTCGTGTTTTTGAAGCGCAATCTCTAGATCCTTCTGGGCAAGCTGCTTCTGAGTTTGCAGCTTTTCGTAGGCAATTCTCTCGAGTTTTAGATTCTTCTCCTTCTCCAGCGCTCGCTTCCCTCCGTCTATGAGCGGGATGGTGAGGAGCAGCGAGAGTGTCAGATTATAGTCAGCGCTTCTTTCGAAAAAGCGGGTTAAAGATTCTTGAAACGTCTCAGTGTAAATAGTATCGTCGGTTGAGGTATAATCTGGAATGAAGGAGAGCTCGGCTTCGAGAGTCGATGCGAAGTTGCGGTCGCCCATAATTGTATTTAAGCGAGCCGTTCTAAGTGCGATTTCCTCCTTGGCTATAGCCGGATTATCGTCCAATACCCGCTTAAATAAGTCATCTGACAAGTTGGGAGTCCCGATTGCTGGAAGCCTGTTGCTAAGCTTTAGATCAGACAGATCATCCAACCCGAGATAGTGGGCCAGATCTTTTTCCGATTCCTGGAGTTCAAGCCTCAGCGTGTATAGCTCCTCCTCCAAATCACCAATCTCGAGCTTTTTTTCCCATACCTCCGTCTCGGTTATCAGCTTGAGCTCTCGCTTCTTCTCGAGAATCATCAGATCCCGCCTGTGCCATTCAAGACGATCTTTTCGGTAGGCTGCATCGCTCCTCTGATTTATCACGTCGAAAAAAGCGGCAAGAGCATCTTGAATAGCAGCATTGGTCGTTGCCTCACTAGACTCCTGTAGTTTTTCTCGGTTCAGCTTCGCCTTCTGCTTTTCAGCTGCAGACACTTCCATATCAATGAATTTGCCATTCACAAAGACCGGCTGAGTCCATCCCAATGATATCGACGGACTCTGCCTGTAGGTGAGAGATTCTCCCTCTGTCGATTTTAGAGTGAAATCGTTTTCCAATTCCAGTTCCAATGAGCCGGAAGTTGGCAGCTCCTGGCTGTATACGAGCCCAAACTCCAATGTATTTTTAAGAGTATGTTTGCTCTTTGATACCGTGTACCCTGTCTCATCTAGGCTGAGAGCCGGTGCGTAGTCCGCTAGCGTTTCTCTGTAATCGAGATCAGCGATTTTCAGATTGTCTTTTGAGATGCTTATTTCAGAGTTGTGGCTCATTACCCTGTCAACCAGTCTGCCGATCGTTAGTTCCGGTCCCACCTCTTGGACAGTCGCTGTCTGTGCAGCAAGCAGGTAAATTAGGAGTAATACAAGAATGTAATTCAAACGCATGATCTACCTCATCAAAGGAGTCTTCGCTTTTTAGCTTCGTCCACTAGAGCTTTATTCCATCTGTTTTTTTCGAGGAATGATGATCGTTGATCCGCGGATTCTATTCGCCCCGCTCTCTCCTGCAAGAACCGCAATGCTTTATTGAGCACCGTAAGCCGGTCAACAGCCTGATCTTCGCCATATTCTGGCAGGGTTTGGGAATAGAAGAAAAGATACAAGCTGTTGAAGAAATCCAAATCATTCAGTTTAGTGAGTCTGGTTGCAGCCTGCAATTCGTTGCTGGCCTGATCGCGATCGCCGAGAATGGCAATCAGGTAGGCTTTGAAGGAGTGGGATAGCCGTTGGAGCAGCGTCTCATCCTGCTCTAAAAAGAGACATCGTCCTTCCACCGATGCAAAGCCATTTTGCCAGAATACCTTTTCGGCTGGATACGCAAATATGCGGTCCCTTGCCGGTTTCACCGCATCGATACTGCCTACCGCTTCTTCATACCTCTTCTGAAAATAAAGCGCTTCTGATAAGAAAAGGCCAATCTCTAGATTGGGCTCCAATCTTTTAAGGATTTTCATGCCGTCCCGGATTTGCCCCGAATAGATATGACACCGAGCCAGCCACGAGCAAAGAACGGCGGCAGAATCATCAAACGAATAAAGATCTGCGACGGCAAGACAACGTTGAAAAATTACTAAAGCGCTCCTGTAATCTCCCAAATGAAACAGAACTCGACCCTTAAAAAAAAGGAGAAAGAGCTGCCATTCCCTCTGCGCCAGCTCTATGGCCAGATCAATACTGCTCTCTATCGTTTTGAGCGCATTAGTGAGATTGCCATATAAAAAAAAGGCGACACACATGTAAGCTAAACATTTCAGCCGTTCAAAGCTCGGCTTTGAAAGTATCCGTTCTGAAAGCGTGAAGTATTCTATAGAATCCTGGAGTTTGCCGTCGGCTAGCATAGTGCATCCGAGAGCGGTGTAAGCTAGAGCTTCATCCTCCCTTTCACCGAAATCGTTGAAGTCGATCAGTGAGAGTTTGCAGGATTCGATGGCATCAGCGGTATTGCCGTGCTGCAGATAGTGATCAACACATCTTAACAGGTAGTAACCTCTCTCCCGACATGCCTGTAGGTTTGGCAAGAGATTATGGGGATCGGCTTCGACCTCCTCTGCTATTTCAGTGTCACTGCTGTTGAGGCGATAACGCAGTCTACAGGATCTTATATCTAAACCAATCCTCTCCTGTTCTTCTCGTTTTACAGTATCTTTAAAGACATCCCGATTAAAACGGAGGAAGGGGAGCACGCCCCTGTAGTCCCTTTCATTCATTTTTTGCCGAATAATCTGCGGCAAGAGCCGAATCGCCAGGCTATGTCTGTGATTCCTCAGAAAGAAGTAAAAGAGTAGTATGAGATGTCTATAATTGCCTTCGCGGTGCCGTCTGATCAAGAACTCAAGCAGATCCTTTACGATTGCCTCTCCCCGGCTCTGTAGAATCGATGCGATTCTTTTTTTGAAGCCTGGCAGGCTCGGCATCACGAAATCATTTTCTCTCAATAAGCCCAGAGAACCGAGATAACGAATGATCTTCTCGCTCTCTTCCACTTTTATGCCGTGATAGTCCAAAAAACCCAACAAATCCACCCGATTGAGCAAGCCCCCTGTTAGATAGATCGTGTAGAGCACATCTTGAGACGTCGAATCCAGATTCTTCAGCAGATCGACTGTGCACAGAGCGGCGTTTTGGGGGAAATCGATAAATTTTTCCTTTCTGGGGAGCCAA
>CAZLRN010000511.1:0-3262 GCA_964561715.1 uncultured Spirochaetales bacterium | reverse complement strand
CCGTCGGACCTCTACCAGATCAACTGCATGGCCACGGGAATCAGATTCGCGGATCGCGTTATTACCGTCAGCCCATCCTACGCGGGACAGATCGAGACGGCCTGCGATGGCATGGAGGTCCTTCTCCACGATGTGATTGGCATCAACAACGCACTGGGTCGAGATTTTTTAGCTAGCGTCGAAAAGAGATTCAGCGACTCCGGTTTTGTGGACGAGATGTATCCGGCGCTTCTGCATAGGCTGGAAAACGAGGTGGTATTGCGCAAAGCCATCGAGAATCGGTTTCCCGAGCTTATCGAAGGCCCCCATTACTGTGAAACTATCAAAGACGAGCAGAGACGCGATATAACAGTCCGCATGCGAAATAAGCTGCTCTTTCAGCTTCGAAGCGGCCTTGTCGTGGACCCCGATAGGGTTCTCTTTTCCATGATCCATCGGATCGCCGAGCAGAAGGGATTTCAGCTTCTGCTCGAAGCCTCGGAGCACGTGTTCAGGGAGTTGGGATTTCAAGGATTTGTGGGGGGAACATCGGCCCCCGGTGACCAGAGGGGCGAAGAGCTGACAAGAGGACTGCGACAGCTTGGCGGATACTACCACGGCCAGGTGTCTGTAAGCATCGGTTTTGTCGATGTGAGCATACCGCTGCTTTCCTCGGATGTCTTCCTCATGCCGTCGATGCACGAGCCGGGGGGAATCTCGCAGCTGGAAGCGCTGGTCTGTGGCTGCCTCGTCGTTGCGAGGGCCACAGGGGGCTTGAGAGATACGATCACTCCCCTGGTCGAGACCGATGACGGAATCAAAGGAAACGGATTTCTCTTTACCGACTATGCGGCTGCCGCGCTGGGAGATGCTATGAGAAGATGCGCGGAGTTTTTCCGCCAGTCGAATCAGGAGCAGCTTTGCCGAGTTCGTCAGAGCGCTCGCCTTTCGGTCCCTTACTGGGACAAGTCGGCCGGCCGCTACATTGATCGTCTCTACGGCATGAAGGAGATCATACGGTGCCTCTAGATTTCTTATGGGCTTTTAGAGATCAGCACAACCAGTGACCGGGGCTGCATGCGATAGCTCTCCTGGGGCTGGAGTACCTCTTCCTTACCAGGCATCTCGATGTCCTGAGGGCTCTTACGGGCCGTGTCGATGGCCAGATACCATATCTTTTCGCCGGGGGCGGGGCAGATGGAGAAATCGATTTCTTCTGTAGCCGCATTGAACATCATAAAAAAGTCGTTGTCGTCCCTGTCTGCAGCAATCTCTGCCTTACTTCCGTCCAGGCGAAGGGCGAAGGCGTTCCTCGCCCCCTCCCAGCTTAGGGCTCCTCCGTCCGGGTTGTACCACGTTATGTCGGGAATCGTGTTTCGATCCCGGTCCGTCCCACTGAAGAACTCCGGCCTGTGCAAAGCAGGATGGCGATTGCGAAAGGCGACGAGCTCTCTACAGAATCTGTAAAACCCAGCATGTCGCTTCTTGAGCTTCCAGTTGTACCAAGATATTTCATTATTCTGGCAGTAGGCGTTGTTGTTGCCCTTCTGAGTTCTCAGGAATTCATCGCCCCCGAGAAGCATCGGAGTGCCCTGGGACAGCAGGAGAGTCGAGAGGAAATTCTTGGCCTGGCGCAGCCGCACGTGATTGATGCCGGTATCAGCCGTTGGTCCTTCCACTCCATAATTGAAACTCCAGTTGGCGTCGTGCCCGTCGGCGTTGTTCTCGCCGTTTTCGAAGTTGTGCTTGTTTTGATAGCTCACAAGATCGTTGAGGGTGAAACCGTCGTGGGATGTAACGAAGTTGATGCTGTGAAAAGGCTTGCGCCCGTTTCGAAGATAAAGATCGGAGCTACCGGTGATTCTCGTGGCTATCCGCGAAACAAATCCCGGGTCTCCCCTCCAGAACCTTCTCAAGTCATCCCGGAACTTGTCATTCCATTCAGCCCATCGTCCCCCCGGAAACCAACCCACCTGGTATGCTCCAGCGGCGTCCCACGCCTCGGCGATGATTTTGGTGTTCCTCAATACCGGATCCTCGGCGATCCGCTCGAGGATGGGCGGGTTCTGCAGAAGATGTCCCTGATTGTCGCGTCCCAGAACAGAGCCCAGATCGAAGCGAAAGCCGTCGACGTGCATCTCAACCACCCAATAGCGGAGGCAGTCAATAATCAGCGTGCGAACGAGGGGATGGTTGCAGTTGAGGGTGTTTCCGCAGCCTGTAAAGTTCTTGTAGAAGCGCTTGTCTTCATCCAGAATGTAGTAGATGGAGTTGTCCAAGCCTCGAAAGCAGAGTGTTGGCCCCAACTCGTCTCTCTCCGCCGTATGATTGAAGACGATATCCAGAATGACCTCTATCCCGGCTTTGTGAAGCTCTCGAACCATTTCCTTGAACTCCGTGACCTGCTGGCCCAAAGAACCCGAGCTGCTGTATCCCCCTCTCGGTGCGAAAAAGGAGAGGCTGCTGTATCCCCAGTAGTTCTGCAGCCTTTCGCCGGTTATGGGATTGTCGCGTTCGATTTCCAGCGCGTCGAATTCCTGCACGGGTAGAAGCTCGAGACTGGTAATTCCCAGATCCTTGAAGTGGGGTATCGTCTCGATGATCCCTCGAAAGGTTCCCGGGCGAGCGACTCCCGAGCTGCTATGACAGCTTGCCCCCCGAACATGGGTCTCATAGATGACACTGAAGCGGAGTGGGTAGTTGAGAGGCTTGTCTCCCTGCCAGTCGAACCCATCGCTTATTACGATGCATTTCGGCATTCCTGCAATGTCCGAGCTCTCTGAAAAGGAAAGGTCCCTCTGGTCTGATGATGGATCGTAGCCGCGGGCGTCGGCCAGATTCCAGATAAAGCTGCCCGTTACGGCTTTTGAATATGGGTCCAGGAGAAGCTTATTGCGGTTGAAACGATGGCCCATTTTCGGCTCGTAGGGCCCGTCGACGCGCCACAGATAGAGCTGCCCGGGTGCAACCGAATGAACGAAGATGTGCCAGATGTCTCCGGTCCGATTAAGGTGAGGATCCAGTTCGATCTCCGCCGAAGCATTGCCGCTTTGGGGCGAGTCGAAGAGGAGCAGAGAGACCGCTGTCCCATGACGGCTGAACAGGGCAAACTGGGTTCCCTCGTCTTTTAATATGTGCGGTGTGGCTCCTAAGGGCATAGGTTTCCCTGGAGAGGTATCAAAGCTGGTCGGCATGGCTCATTATCAGCTATTCGATCTCTTGCTTCAAGAGACTCGTTTTTCTATACTGGCGCATCTCGCCTCCCTATGGCGATGGATCATTT
>CAZLRN010000510.1:0-3310 GCA_964561715.1 uncultured Spirochaetales bacterium | reverse complement strand
GTAGCGACGCACCGCCGCTTCGGCGGACCGCGCCGAAGCGGCGGTCTTTTACTGAACCCTGTCAGGACCGTTCCAATGCAGACCATGGCGACGCCGCCGGCGCCGAAGAGAGAAATTTGTTCGCCCATGAGGAAATACGCTAAAAGAGAAGCACCCGCAACTCCTGAGCCTCTAGCAATAGGATAGACCACCGAGATTTCGCCTTGCTCGTAGCACCAAGCAAGCAGCCTGAAATAGAAGGCGTGGATGATACCGGTCGCTATCATATATGGATAAACTTGCGCAAGGGCTTCAGCTGGCCATCCGCCTCGGAGGAGGGTGAAGGGAAAGCATGCCGCGCTGGCGATCAGCAGCGCCACCCACAAAACAGCTACGTTTCCCTTTACCACTCTGGCGAAGAAGTTCCAAAGTGAATGAGTGATCGCCGAGAAGAGAACCAATGCAAAAACGCCGAATGACATAGGTTTGCCGGATTGAAGTGTTTTGAAAGAGTATTGGTGAATCTAAGGGAAGGTCAAGGCCGGGCCGCGCAGGCCGGGCCGCGCAGGCTTGCCGGTTTGCAGGAGTTGGTGTTAAATGGCCTATTCTATTGCAGCGCCGTGCGGCTGGCAGATGGAGGAAGATCGATGGACAAAGGCTGGAGTTGGCTGGTGAGTGGATACTTCATAGGAGAGAGCTCGCTGGAAGAGGTTCGCATGATCTGTAAAGCTGCAGGATTCGCCGGCATCGAAGCTGCCCCCCATCTCTTTGAAGGAAAATCGGATTCGGAGCTGGAAACCATTAGGGGCGAATTCGAAAAAGATGGACTTAGAATAGAAACTTTTCACCTTCCCTTTACTCCCAGAGACGATATAGCCTCGTTTTACGAGAGTGATCGCCAAAAGGCCGCCGACAATATCAAAGCATGGCTCCAGCGGGCTGCTGCCCTGGGCGCGGTGGTCTGTATCCAGCATCCCACAACAAATCGAAGCAGCGTCGATGTTGAAGGGATTGATCCCTTCATGCGGCAGATCTCGAAGAGCTTGGAGACACTGCTTCCTGAAGCGGAAAAACTCGGCATCACGATAGCGATTGAAAATATGGTTCCCAGATCCCATGGGCGATTCTGCTCGCAACCAGAGCACATGTCCACTCTCCTGAAGGAGTTTGAAGGCTCCAATCTCGGAACTTGTTTGGATACAGGGCATGCCAACATATCCGGAGGGGTAGAGGTGATGGAGGGGTTTTTCAATGCAATGGAATCCTCCCTCGTGGCGTTTCACCTGCAGGACAATGCCGGAGACAGGGATTCCCATCTAGCGCCGGGTCATGGAACAATAGAATGGCGAGTCGTTTTTGGCCGAATAGCCAAGATAGATTTTCGGAGACCCGTCTGCATCGAAACACCCCCCTTTGCGGCAGGCCCCCTATACACTACCGAGTCGTGGATGCGGATGAGAGAACAGACGGACCAAATTGCCAGTGATGCTTTGAGTCCAGGGAGGAGCGGATGATAGTTACCTATAAAGATCTCGGAGTGAAAACATTCATCAATGCCAGTGGTACGGTCACCAAGGTCGGCGGCAGCCTCATGGCGAAGCCTGTCCTCGAGGCCATGGCAGAGGCAGCGACGCAATTCGTCGATCTGGACGATCTCAATCAGAAAGCTGGCCGCTTTCTGGCCGACTTGATCGGCGTGGAAGGCGCCTTTGTCTCGGCTGGCGCGGCCAGCGGCATGCAGTTATCCGCCGCAGCCTGCATGACGGGAGAGCGGATCGAGAACATCAGGGCTCTTCCGCACACAGACGGGCTCAAGAACGAATTCGTGATAAGCAGGGTCGATCCCCATGTATATATTCACCAGGGCATCGAGGCCTGCGGCGGAAAGCTGGTCATGGTGGGAAGCGAAAGCGAAGTGACCTCCGAGCAAATCCTTGGCGGCATGGGTGATCAAACTGCAGCAATCGTGCATTTCTTAGGCATGCAGACAAGGGAGCAACTTCAGGAGGTGACGGCGGAAGCAAAAAAACGCGGAGTTCCGGTGATCGTGGATGCAGCAGCTCAGCTTCCCCCCCGTTCTAATCTCACCGAGCTGTTGGCCGTGGGAGCCAGCCTGGTGGTGTTCAGCGGCGGAAAGGGAATGATGGGACCTCAGTGCACTGGATTGGTCCTGGGAAAGCGCACGTTTATCGAGGCTGTAAGACTCAATTCAAGTCCGCACAGCGCCATCGGACGGGGCATGAAAGTGGGCAAGGAGGAAATCCTCGGCCTCGTAGCGGCTGTGGATGAGTTTCTAAAAGGAAATGACGACCAAGATTTCCAAAAGTGGGAGCGCCAGGCGGCGAGAGTCGTTGAGGTCCTCGGGAGTGTCCAGGGGGCCAAGGCGTACTTGCTTCGGGAAAATCAACCGGCACACCCCGACTTTGTTCCAAGGGCCTATTTGGATTTAGACCCCGAGAAGGCAGAAAAAGCAATGGAGCTTTTGCTAAAAGGCGACCCGCCGATAGTGGTTCGAAAGGCACCTAAGGGCTTGCTTATCGATCCCATGACCCTGAGGGAGGGCGAAGAGGAGGCGGTAGCGCTCAGATTAAAAGAGGTGCTTTCGGCTATCTAGGTGGATCTATGTTGCAGATCCCCGCTATTCTTTCCTGCTCCTTGAACTCACTGCTCTTTTTCGTAATCGGAGATCCGGCGGATCTTTAGTTCCGAGCGGCCTCCCGGGGTGTATTCGGATTTCATCCATACGGTGACCAACGTCTTCGCCAATTCCGAACCGACGACCTGTGATCCCATGGTCATGATATTGGCGTTGTTGCTCTTCCTCGCCCGCTCAGCGGAGTAGGCATCGGAGCAGAGCGCAGCGTAGGCACCATGAACTTTGTTGGCGCTGATGCTCATTCCGATTCCGGTGCCGCAAATCAAAATGCCTCGGTCGTGTTTTCCCCGGGCCACTGCCTCTGCGACCTCGATGGCCACATTTGCATAGACGGTGTCCTCGCTCCCGTAGTCCTCATACTCGTAGCCGAGTTCTTCCAGGTGCTTCTTGACTACCTCCTTGAGCTGTGAAGCGTTCGGATCACAACCTAGGGCAATTTTCTTCATTCTCGAATCCTCCAACAGCTATGCGTGTCGTGTGGTCTGTCTATACAATCCCACAACTCATGCTTCGTCAAGGCGACCTTGGATTAACAGACCTTGGAATAACAGGCAGTTGCTTATCGTTGGCTGCGCCCACAACCCAAACAATTTAGCCTATTTTCTATATGCAGCCAACTGCTTGCTCCGCAAGCTGCTTGCAGAGCAAGCTTGTGGCAATTACTTCGCAAAATCT
>CAZLRN010000509.1:0-3311 GCA_964561715.1 uncultured Spirochaetales bacterium | reverse complement strand
ACTTTCACGTCCCTTTCGAGCTCGATGTTGAGCGCCTCGCTGTGAGCCCTCAGCACGGGTACGCGGACGCAAACGGCGTTGACGCGGATATTGGGCTCCTCGAAGATCTTTCTCGTCTCCTCTATCATCTTCTTCTCTTCGAGGACATAGCCGTTGTCCTGAAGTTCGCTGTTGTGGATGAATAGGTTTAAGGCATAGGGGTGAGGAATCACCGTTCGCTCGAAGGATTTTCCATCGAGAACAGCCCTGGTTTCCTCTTCCAATTCGGTCATAGCCCTCATGCCCGCCCCGCTGGCTGCCTGATAGGTGGCCGCGAAAATCCGCTTTATGCCAAAGGCCCTGTGCAGAGGATAGGCGGGGAGCGCCATGATGATGGTCGAGCAATTGGGATTGGCAATGATTCCGTTGTTGCTTTTTGCCCGGGGGCCATTGATCTCCGGTACAACCAAAGGCACATCATCGTGCATTCTGAAGTAGGAGGTGTTATCGATGACAACGGCTCCGGATTTTACTGCGGAGGGAACAAACTCCTTTGAGATGACCCCCCCCGCAGAGGAGAGCACGATCTCGATGCCCTTGAAGCTTCCGTGGGATACTTCCTGGACAGTCAACTTGTCGCCGTTAAAGGAAAGGGTTTTCCCCTTTGACCGGGACGAAGCCAGAAGGGTCAGCGAATCGACCGGAAAACTTCTCTCTTCGAGGAGCTTGAGTAGCTCTGTTCCCACAGCGCCCGTGGCGCCGAGAACAGCAACCTTGTAACCCACCCTGTAACCTCTCTTGCCTTTCGAAGTTCCCGTGAGGATAGCGAAAAGCTCGCCTAGAGTCAACAGACCTATTTCTGTCCAACGGCAATGAGAGCAAAATCCTCCAACGCATATTCTCTGCCGTCGTAGTCCGCATAGAAACGGAGAGACCGAAAACCCGCGCCCTCTATCATCTGCCTTAGCTGCGTCAGTCTCAAAGCGAAGAGGGGAGTGATATCACTGTGGATTTGGTGGGGGTTCGTGAGTTCCAGTTTGGTCTTGAAGAGAACGCGCTGCTCTCCTTCGAAATCATAGCTCCTGCTGAACCTAAAGGCGCTGCTCTCAATAGTCGGCAGCCTTCTGATTACCTGATCCAGAATCCGATCGTAATTCAGAATCTGTATGACAAAGACGCCACCCGGAACGACTAACCGATAAACAGCTTCGCAGAGGCGCCTGATTTTATCTGGACCACTGAGGTGGACGATGGTGTTGCCGAAACAGAGCACCTGATCCATGGATTCCAAATTGAAATGCTCCTCGATGCTCAACATATCCATGACATGGAAACACACATCGAGCTTTTGCTCCGCAGCCCGTCCTTTGGCGATCTCGATCATGCTTTCATCCAGATCGATGCCGGTTACTTTATGCCCGCTCCTCGAAAGCGCAAGGGCCAGAGCGCCTGTGGAACAACCCAGATCCAAAATGGATTGAGAGCTTTTCGGAACGAGAGCCTGCACAAAGGGCACCTTCGACGGATCGAGTGGAAAGATCTCGTCGTAGTAGTTTGCAAGGCTCCCATAAAGATGCATTTCAATTACCCCTTTTCGTCTCTATTCGATCAGCCCCTTATCAGTCAGAGAATAGCGGTTTCCATCCAGGTCAAGTCGATAGGCATAGTACCACACAGTTCCATCAGCCATGAGGTAGAACATAACAAAAGTACTCCTGGCACCTGTATCTCCTGTTCCTCGGGCGTGTCCCACATCAATTTGCCATACGCTCCCGAACTTTTCCGTGCTGTAGTTATGAGTGTGACCGCAGATATATGCCTTGACCTCGTGTGATTCGAGCAAAGCCCAAAAGTCATCACGTCGAATGACGTACTTATTCAGAGAGTCGCTCTCGTGACGAAGTCTTCCACTCTCTTCGTCAGGAAGTGGATAGGCTGGCTCGTGGCCGATCACAAATACAACTGGTTTTGAGTTTGCACTCAGATCCTCATTTAGCCATGTATAGAGGGCCGTCACAATATCACCATCAGTGCCGACATCGCTTACGCCGTCGAAATACTCATTCAGGATAACAAAGTGGGCGTTCCCGTAATCAAAGCTGAAGGCTGTTTCTTCGGATCCCAAGGGTCCGATGTTGACAACATTCTTCAGAGTATTGCCTCCGGAATTAAAGGACCTCAACCAATCCATATCCGATGGTGTCTCCGCTTCGTGGTTTCCCGTCACCGGATACCATAAATAGTCCGATCCGACATAGGTGATCAGGTCATCGTATACCCCGCTGGGAGGATCGATATCACCTGGGAATACCATGAAACTTCCGGCTCCTCCTGCGGCAATTCGTTCACAGACTCCACGGAAGTGATCCGGATTTGGTCCGGTAAAATTGCGCATATCAGCGGTGGCGGAGAACACCAATTCGATTTCGCCATTCGGTGTTCCGAAGGTAAGGTCGCAAGCTCGATCATGGACACAGCTTGACAGAAGAAATAGGGAAAGAAGGGCAAAGAGCGTATCGGTAAGTCGCTTGCACATATTCAAATCAGTGTGCCTCTTTGCCTGTCATTTCCGAGATATCCAACCGCAGGATTTCGACTCGCTCATAGCGGCTCTCGTCTTTGAGCAAGCGCCGCTTCACCTCTTGGGGATTTTCTTCCAAATGTGACAGCATCACATCCATCGCGTGTTTCTTCTCATCGATATCCGTGATTCTAGCGAGGGATCCAAAAATAACGACCGACCGATATGCGTGATCGCATTTGCCAAAAAGATATCCCCTGTCTTCTATCACGCTTCCGCATACCCGTGGGTTGGCCTTTAGAAACTCCAACTTCATACCCTTTTGGGCCGTATGGAAGTAAAGCGCGCTTTCGTTCCTGTCGTAACCGTAGTTGAGGGTTACGATGTAGGGTTCGTCACCGCGGCACAGAGCCAGGGTCATGTACTTGCCCCTGGCGAGAATGTCATGAATAATCCGGCGATCCTCTATCTCTCGCTCCGATTTCTGCATGTGATACTTCTGCATTTCTTTGATCTCCTTGCGCTTTGCCGCCCTCATATTTTTTTGCTACGACTATTTATCTTTCAGTCTCACCACCTCACGAAAAATCATCATTAGAACGACCCCGCAGATTAGCCAAAAGGGAATCTGCATGTAGAAACGCTTGCCCAAGATTTCCTCTCTCAAAGCAAAGGAGAGAAGGCAAAAAACTTCGAGCAGGATCGCGGCAAAGGTAAAGTAGTTGCTCAGGTAAAGAAAGATCCCGAAGATTGCGATAAAGCCGTTGATCGCGTACCAGAGACTGAAGAGAATGTGGACTCCGAGAAAGGC
>CAZLRN010000508.1:0-3320 GCA_964561715.1 uncultured Spirochaetales bacterium | reverse complement strand
GAGCTTTATCGAAGAGATGGCTGCCAATACGGCTCGTGAGATTTACGTCCACAAAGTCCTCAAACCCACAGCTTTTTTGGTAGGAAAAGCTGCTCACCAATCACCTTTCAGGTCTGAAAGCTATCTCCAAGCAAAGATCGTGATAAAAGCCCAAGTCCCTCGCACGGCGGAAAACCAAAAATATTGGAGGGCTCTCGACCGACGTGGTTGCACCGTGCTTTCAAGTGGAGGCAAAGACAGCCTTCTGAGCTTCGGGCTTCTCAACGAGGTCGACGGTCCGGTCCATCCCATCTTCATAAACGAAGCCGGCCGGCACTGGTTCACCGCTCTGAATGCCTACAGGCACTCGAGAAACGCCCACCCATTGACAGCCCGAGTCTGGACCAATTCCGACCGTCTCTTCAACTGGATGCTTCGGCATCTCCCCTTCGTGAGGAGCGATTATCAGCGCATCCGCGCCGATATCTATCCGATTCGCCTCTGGACCGTGGCCGTTTTCCTTTTTGGCGCGTTGCCGCTGCTGAGAAAGCGAGGTGTGGGAAAGCTTGTCATCGGAGACGAGTACGATACCACTCGGCTGGAGTATTACGAAGGGATTCCGCATTACGACGGTCTCTACGATCAGAGCCTCCATTTCGACAGGGCTTTGACTCATTATTTTGCACAAAAGGGATGGGGGGTAGAACAGTTTTCCGTGCTGCGAAGCGTGACCGAGATACTGATCGAGAAGATTCTGCTCGAGAGGTATCCTGAGCTTCAGAGGAACCAGGTGTCCTGCCACGCAGCACGTGTTGTGGAGTCACGCATCTACCCCTGTGGAAAATGTGAGAAGTGCAGGCGAATCGTCTCACTTCTGGTTGCTCTGGGGGCGGATCCGAAGCTGTGCGGCTACAATCAAGAGCAGGTCGCGGCTTGTCTCCGATTGTTGAGAGAGAAGGGGATCCATCAGGAAGCCGAAGACGTAGAGGAGCTCTACATGTTGCTGCAGAGCCGAGGCATGCTTTCTCCTTCGGCGCCGGCTCAGGCAAACCGGCGCATTGACAGTAGCATCCTCAAGATCAGGTTCGACGATTTCCGGGCTCCAGTGGAGTGCATACCGGAGAACCTGCGGCGTCCCCTTTTCAAGGTTTTTGCGGAGCACTCCGATGGAGCTGTGCGCAAAGTGAAGGGCGAGTGGGTCGACGTCGATGTCCTCGAGGCTTTGAAGGCGGCAGGGCCCTTTCCTATCGATACCGCCGAAAGCATATGTGTAGACGAATAACCCGAGAAGGAGAAGTGGCATATGAAGCGAAAGGAATACAGGATCGGAGAGCTCACATGGAGAGAGGCTGAAAAGCGGTTCGGGGAGGTGGACATAGCCCTGTTGCCTGTAGGCGCGATCGAACAGCACGGTCTCCATCTGCCGCTGGACACCGATGCCTTCGACGCCCAATATCTGGCGGAGCAGGTGGCCGAGGGCTGTTCCTGTCCGCAACCCCTCGTTCTTCCGCTGGTCCCCTACGGAGTTTCCTATCACCACGATGATTTCCCCGGAACGATATCTGTGAGCAATAATGCGCTGTCTACGCTGGTTTTCGATATCGGCATGAGTGTCACGCGGAGTGGCATCAGAAAGCTCATCATAATAAACGGCCATGGGGGAAACACACCCGCCCTAAAATACGCCGCTCAGATGATCAATCGGGACGCCCGGATATTTACCAGCGTCGATACCGGAGAAACCAGTGATGTGGACCTCGCCCGGATTTGTGAGACTCCGAACGATGTTCATGCCGGAGAAATCGAGACCAGCACCGCTCTTGCGATTCGCCCTGAATTGGTCCAGATGGACAAGGCGAAATCCTTTGTTCCTGATTTCTCCACTAGCTATTTGGATTTCAGCTCTCGCAGAAGCGTAGAGTGGTACGCCAGGACGGCTCGTATCTCTCCGACAGGGGTGCTGGGTGATCCCGCCAAAGCCAGTGCAGAAAAGGGTCACGAGATTTGGGAGGTCATGATACGAAACCTCGTGGAGCTGGTCGAGCATCTGAAGAATCTGAGCCTGGAAGAGATCTATGAGAGAAAGTACTGAACGGCGAGATGAAGATAACACGTATTGAGATAAAGCCCGTCCGCATGCCGCTCAATCACTCCTACACGATTGCGTATGAAACCGTGCACGAGGCGACGAATGTCTTTGTACGACTGGAGACCGACAGGGGGCTTTCGGGATACGGCTGCGCAGCTCCTGACGCGGCGATAACCGGTGAAACGTCAGAGTCGGTCTGCAGAGCTATGCAGGACACGGCGGCCCCGCTCCTCAGGGGAGCCGATCCGCTTCGTCACGTTCGTTTACTCGAGACCCTCAGAAGGCCGTTGCGGGCTCAGCCAGCTGCGCTTGCGGGTTTGGATATGGCCATTCACGACCTGTTGGGCAAGACCGCCGGTCTTCCTCTTTGGAGGCTTCTTGGAGGATTTCGCGATTGCATTGCGACAAGCGTAACCATAGGGATTCTTCCTGTAGAGGCGACAGTGGCAAGCGCAAGAGAGTGGGTGAAGAGGGGCTTTCATTGTATCAAGATCAAGGGCGGGCTGAACGCTGACGAAGACGTGGAGAGAGTGCTCAAGGTTAGGGAAACGGTCGGTCCGGATATCGAATTGCGTTTCGACGCCAATCAGGGCTTCAGTGTCGAAGAATCGCTTCGATTCGTGAAGAATGCCTCGAAGGCTCACCTGGAGCTGATAGAGCAGCCTACGCCAAAGGGTCAGGCTGACCTTTTAGGTAGAGTAACTCGTGAAGTGCCACTTCCGGTTATGGCGGACGAAAGCCTCATGGATCTTCGTGACGCCTTCCGTCTAGCCCGTAGAGACCTGGTGGATATGGTGAACATCAAGCTGATGAAGGTTGGAGGCATCGACGAGGCTCTCCAGATCAATTCTGTGGCCCGGGCTGCAGGTCTCGAGGTGATGATCGGCTGCATGGACGAGGCGGCCCTCTCGATAGCAGCGGGACTTCATTTCGCCCTGGCCCGTCCGAATGTCGTTTATGCCGATCTGGACGGGCACATTGAGCTCCAGCAGGATCCGAGCAGCGGCGCCGTCGAGATCAGAGACGGCGTGCTCTACCCAACGAACGAGCCTGGGCTCGGCTTCGATGTGTCGTTTTAAAAAGCGGCTGGTCTTGGAAATGTTTGGGTTTAGCTCAAGAGCTGGAGAATGCCCTTCCGTATCATCATCACGGCGATGGCCGCCAGGAAAAGGGAGGTTATCTTGCTCAATGCTTTCGTTCCGGGTTCGCCCAGGATCCGTATCAGGATGCCTGCGGATGCGAAGATCAGGCC
>CAZLRN010000507.1:0-3330 GCA_964561715.1 uncultured Spirochaetales bacterium | reverse complement strand
ACACTGGATCCGCCGGTTGGTAGCGGTCCATACAGGATCAAAAGCGTGGATGCGGGCAGGTCCATCACGTACGAGCTTGATGAAAACTACTGGGGGAAAGATCTGCCTGTTAATATGGGTCAGTACAACTTTGCTACTATTCGATATGATTACTACCGGGACAGAGCAGTCGAGAGAGAGGCCTTTAGGGCCGGCGAGGTCGACTTCTTCAGCGAGAACACGGCAAAAGAGTGGGCCACAGGGTATAATATTCCCGCTGTTCAGAAGGGTCTCATCAAGAAACGGGAGATCCCCCACGAGAATCCACAGGGTATGCAGGCGTTCGTGTTCAACACCCGACGGGAGATCTTCAAAGATCGAAAGGTCCGAGAGGCTATCGGATATGCCTTTGATTTTGAGTGGACCAACAAAAATCTTTTCTACGGCTCTTACACTCGTAGCACCAGCTACTTCTCCAACTCAGAGCTCGCTTCGAGCGGTCTGCCGAGTGCCGGAGAGCTCGAGATCTTGAACCGCTACCGTGGACGGATACCGCAGGAAGTGTTTAACCGTGAGTTTTCGCTTCCGAAAACCGCTGGGACAGGCGATATTCGCAGAAATATCCGTAGTGCGCTGAATCTACTCAGAGAAGGGGGTTGGGTAATCAAGAATGGGAAGCTGACTCATGCGAATAGTGGAGCAGTGATGAAATTTGAAATTCTCCTTGTCTCCCCGGCATTTGAGAGGATCTGTCTTCCCTTCAAAAAGAACCTGGAAAAACTGGGGATCGATGTCCGGGTCAATACCGTGGATACGGCACAATATCAGAATAGGTTAGATAGCTTCGATTTCGACATTGTGATAACCACATGGGGTCAGTCTCTCTCGCCGGGGAACGAGCAGAGGGGTTTCTGGAGCACCGATGCGGCGAATACAAACGGTTCGAGAAACCTGGCGGGCATTAAGAATCCGGTTATTGACGAGCTGATCGATCTTGTCATCTCGGCGCCGGATCGCCAGGGGCTGATCAATAGAACCCGCGCTCTAGACCGGGTTCTGCTCTGGGGGTATTATGTCATTCCTCAGTGGCACATTTCTTCTTACCGTGTTGCATACTGGGATAAGTTTGTTGCTCCCAGAATAAGACCCAAATACAGCCTCGGTCTCGCTTCCTGGTGGATAGACGCGAAGCTGGAATCGACTTTGGAGCAGCGTAAGCGCTCTATGCGTTAAGCTATATCTGCCATGATGCATGATAGGCGCTTAATCCAATACCATTTTCAGCGCCCAGTCCTTCTCGTCGGGCCGTGCGGGTAGCGCGGCCACACCGCGCACATCGACCTCGATGGTCTCGCCTCTGTCGACCCACTCCCCGGTGCGGGGATTGTACCAGGCGAGCCGATAGACTCCGTCGTAGGCGCCGCCCCTGAACAGCACATTCTCTACAGGTGTTTCCTGTTCGAAGTAGACGAGAAAGATCTCTTTATCTGGGGTATAGGCGCAGTACGCCCAGCCCGTCCAGCCGAACTCGGGGCCGCTCTTGTTGGGGATGATGCACTCGCTGTCCGGAATCAGCTCTCTGTGACGCCCCTCCAGGCTCATGACGAAGTTTTTCAGGTAGGCGGCCTGATCGCTCGTGGGCAGTTCGAAGACTTCCCACATTCGGTAAACCGCCTTTTCGGACCGGCAGCCGTCGTACATAGCTTGCAACTCATGAACGTAGCCGGACTGGCCGCCGCTGAGAACGCTGCCGTACATCCCGGCACGGCTGTTCCTCGCCGCCTCATCACTGAAGAGGTCCAGCTCGGTTCCCGGCGGGAATCCCGGGGTGAATGGCTCGCCGTTGAGGGCGGGCTTGGTCGGCTTGTTCCAATAGATGTCCTTCAGGTACCAGTAGCTCACATGTTCGCGCCACTTGTTGCCGATCTGGTGGAAGTCGATCCACTCCACGTTGCCGTAGTTGACCACCGTGGAGGGGGCAGCATTCGTGCTGACCATGGTGCCGAAGGGCGGGGGGCCGTATGTCGCCAGGTAGGTCCGGTAGGGTCCGTTGTACTCCCGGGGCGGAATCGAGCCCTCAGGCGTGTCCATGTGGATGGGGCTCAGAAAAACGTTGTTTGCATGGTAGCGAGCGTAGAGGTGGGCCACAAATCTGACGTAGGTTTCCGGCCACTGGTAGAAGGTAGACCAGACCTCGCTAAAATCCCTGCGCCAGAGCTCGAGAAACGGAATGATCCCATTGGCGTTACAGTAGTCTATCCGCTTGTCCAGGTATTGGAAGTATTGCGGGTTGATGCGGGTCATGTCGGGAACGATGTCCTCGTATCCCGGAACGACGCCGGGGAACTCGAACGGCCGGCCTCCCTCATTGTGCATGTCCGTGCTTCTGACCTTGCGAGGATCGCTCTCAATGTTGTTGCCGTGCTCGTGCCAGGACCGCCTCAGGACGATACCCTCCTCGGTGTCCGCCGCCGCGGGCAACCGATCGATCGCCCAGGCCGGAAAACAGGCTATCAGGGTGATCCCGTTGTAGCCTTGCGCCTTGCGATGGCGGATCATGTCCTTGAAGCCGACCTCGGGACCGATAGGGTATTCGGTGTCCTCGTCCCGCCAGGGGTAGTGCCACGTCGATGCGGCCAGCCACATGTCCGCCAGCCAGAAGAAGGGAGTACCATCTGGCATCTCGAAGGCGTGGCGGTTGTCGGTCGGTCGAGGAATTCCCCGGCGGCAGAGGTTAGCCTGCTTCTCGCTCTCCGTCCACTCGACAGCCTGAAAAGAGCCGCTCTTCCCTGTTAAGCCTGGATCCTCGACATCGGCAAAGCTCTCCCAGCTCCAGGTTCCCGCGCGTGTCGCTGTGACCCTGACTCGAAATACATTGCCGCCGTCCCAGAATCCGTAGACCTTCTTTTTGAACGCCGGTCCCCGAAGCCGGACCCCCACCGTCACGTCCATGTAAGGATTTTCGTAAGTGTTTTCGGCCTGGAGGACTATCTCGTGTTTCTCCCATGTGTGAATCGTGGACATGCCTTACTCCTATTCGTGCGTGATGTGGTCAGCCAGAGCGCGTACCTCGTCAGGGGGCACGGCTCCTATCCGCCAAAAGAATAATGCTTCTTAGCTCTTCCTCATCTTTAGCTTCCAACCACTTTTTATCAAAATCTGGATCACGAGCGATCTCCGCGATGGCCACCAAATCTCTCAGATGTAGACTTCGCCCATGTCTGCCCGCAGAACCTACAAGAACGAACGCAATATGCACAAGTTTGTCATGAGGGAATACGATACCTGTTCGCGCCCGCACAAGAATCAGTCTTGAAGCATTGTCTACACTATAGACAATATGGGGAATGG
>CAZLRN010000506.1:0-3339 GCA_964561715.1 uncultured Spirochaetales bacterium | reverse complement strand
GATCATCCCGGGGCATCCCATCTATCGCAATGCCAAGCATCTGCTCTGATGCGCCATCGCTGTACATGTCAGCGGTATCTATAAAGTTACCGCCGCCTTCCACAAATCGGCGGGTAATAGCTGTTGAAGCCTTTTGGTCGCATCCCCATTGTGGATTACCGAAGGTCATGGCTCCCAGACACAAGCGTGAGACGAGCAGTCCCGAATTTCCGAGATATCGATACTTCACTTTTTCCTCCCCACTTGATTGCTCGAACGATCTCTCCTGTAGTTCCAGCGAGAGAGTCCTGCAAGATGATAGCGGAATCCTAAAATCCCCGTCAACTCACGGTGTTGCCTATTCGGCAAAACGCTCAGCAAGAGCAGCCAAATGTTCAAATAATTCTAAAATATATTGATATTATTACAATAATATGTCAAAATTATTTTGCAAAAAGGCAGGGGGGACAATATATGGAGAGGGAAAACAAACAGCAGCGATTCAAACGAGTAGCGCAAAGGCGCGTTCAGAACATACTGAAGAGCATCAAGAGTCTCTCGCAGTGCGCCAATACCAAGATCTATGAGTGGGAGAGCGATCAGCTCAAAACAATCTGGAGGGTGATCGATTCGGAGCTTGCCGCATGCAGGGATAGCTTTGACAATCCCGATGCCGGCTTATTCAAACTCTAGTGGAAAAACATGTCGACAATCCGGGATTTGAGAGGCAAACTGAATGGCCTAGACGGCAGGGACTATGGCGCCTATCAATCTCTCAAGGGCGAATACCGCTTTGAGAAATTTACGCTGAAAATCACGCAAATTCCCAAGGACCCTTATGCCCCTCCTCACACCGGAATCTACAGGGTCGGGGTGCCTCATGAGTTTTCCGGCATCACCCCGAAGCTGTATGATACTCGGACAAGAGAAATCGCCCTTAGAGATTTCCTCGCGCGCCGCTTTGCTCTCGCGGCGGCACAGATATCGAGGGGAAGGCGCGGCACGGGGCATTCGGGACTCATTACGCTGGATCGTCCCTCCCAGGCGATTCTGGAGAGAAGCGCCGTCGTGCTTGATAGAAGCGAAACCGAGGTGCGGTTTTTCATCGGGCTTCCCGGAAACGGAAGAAAAATCAACGCAGCAATTGCTGAGATAATGCTCTTCGAAGAGCTTCCCGCTATTGTCGGTGAGTCCTTCGAGGCGCTCGACCTTGACTATGTGCGTTTGCATCTCAATACCGCGGAAGATTGCGAGCACCTGCGGTCACAGCTCGATGACAACGGACTGGTTGCCTTTGTCGCTGACGGGGCGGTTCTTCCGCGAGAGAGTGGTGCAAGCGAGCAACCCCTCGAGAAGAGTCGCGCTGTTGTTTTTCGATCTCCGGAGAGCCTGCGCGTTCAATTCGAGCTTCCCCATGCGGGCCGTGTAACCGGCATGGGCATTCCCAAGGGAGTGACATTGATTGTTGGAGGAGGGTATCACGGCAAATCGACGTTGCTTCATGCCATAGAGCGGGGCATCTACAATCACATACCCGGAGACGGTCGTGAGCTTTGTGCCGCTCATCCCTGCACCGCCAAGGTTCGGGCCTACAGCGGAAGGGACGTGAAGGCAGTGGATATCTCCACATTCATAAGAAACCTGCCTCATGATGAAGATACCACATCGTTTTCCACTTCCAACGCCAGCGGCAGTACCTCACAGGCAGCGCATATCATGGAGGCACTGGAGTCCGGCGCTTGTGTGCTGCTTCTCGATGAGGACACCTGCGCCACTAATTTTATGATCCGTGACCGGAAGATGCAGGAGCTGGTTCAAAAGCACGACGAGCCTATCACGACATTCATCGATAGGGTTCGGCAGCTGTACACAGACCAGGGTGTATCTTCGATAGTGGTGCTGGGCGGGACCGGCGACTATTTTCAGGTCGCCGACACGGTCGTCCAGATGGTTCGATACGAGCCGAGGGACGTAACGGAGGCCGCACACCGAATAGCAAATGATTCATCGGGCAATCGAAGCTCGGAGGATTTGGGCTACCCGATAAGGATCCCCAAACGCCGGTTGCACACCGAATCAATAGATCCGCTTAACGAGTATGGAAAGAGAAGCGTCTTCGCCAAAGAGGTTCGAAGGATCCATTTTGGGCGCACGGATATAGACCTTGCGGACGTGGAGCAGCTCATCGACCTGTCCCAGACCAGGGCAATCGCTGCCGCCATTGAGTGCATGCGCGAAAGGGGAGAAGCGACAATGCCCTTCAGGGAGGCCATAGATAGCCTCATGAGGGAGATAGATAAAAAAGGCCTGGATATCCTCTCAGAGCGGATCTCCGGTCATTTTGCAGGCTTTAGGGGTATTGAGCTAGCCAGCGCTCTCAACCGTCTACGCGGTGTGAGGATTACCTCGGATAAGTGACGGACTTAGTCTTCGCCGTAGCGTTCCGCAAGTTCGTTCCGGGCTTCGAGCTCGGCTCCTCTCGGACCGAACTTAAGCTGGTAATGGCCTGGAAACCCCTCTGAGAAGAGGCGGCGAAAGAGGGACGGGAAATCGATGTTGCCTTCGCCGGGCCTCATGTCGCCCTCGACATCTCCGCGGTTGTCACACAATATGACCTGGCCGATCCGTTCGATGCCGAATTCGTCGAGAAAACCATCCACCCCCTCAGGTACCAAGTTGGCGTGGCCGACGTTGAAGGCCCAACCCAAATGGCTCGACTGGAGCCGGTCGAAGTAGTACCGGCACTCCTCGACGTTGTGAGTGAAGTAATGCATCTCTGCGTCCTTCGGCTCCCGGTTGTGGTTTTCCAGCAGAAGCAAGACATTGCGCTTCTCCGCATAGTCCGCGGCGTTTTTTAGGTGTTCCACGGCGGCGGCCATGCGGGCCTCAATGGCTCCTCCCTGATAGAAGCCCGAGTGCACAATGATCCACTCGCACTTCAGTCTGGCGGCAAGATCGATGTACCCTTTATGGTACTCGTCGATGGCGTCAATGAGGTAGGGCGAGAATTCAGCCACGTTGACCGACGACAAGATATGAAGGCCGAGGTGCACGTCCGAGCTATCACAGGTTGCTCGAACCGCTTTTACGCGTTCATCGTTCCACGAGAAGAGGTGGTTCGGTCCGCGATCCGCGTTGAACTCCAGATAGTGATACTCTTTTGCCACCACCCATGTGAGTGCATCCTCCAGGCTGTCCTGTTTGGCGCTGCATCCGATTTTCTCAATAAGCTTCATTATATCTCCTAACCGGTTGTCGACCGCTCCCTTGGAATACTACTACGCTGCGAAAGGTCGACTCAACCTCCTGTACTCGTTCAGGACATATGAGACTGGGGGAGTTATGGAGGGACGGAGGAGA
>CAZLRN010000505.1:0-3349 GCA_964561715.1 uncultured Spirochaetales bacterium | reverse complement strand
AACCGGAAGATGGCCCTCTTAGAGTTCCCTGGAGCTGTCTCTTGAGGTATTCGCTGTACTCTGCCATTGACATGTTTTCCTCTCCCCCGATCAGGAAAGCCTGAATGTAGGGCCTTATAATGGCGCGATTCCGCGTGATATTGAAAGCTCGCTCAGTTCCCTCCCGGTAAATCTGCTCAGCTCTATCCAGGTAGGGAAGCTTCCTTAAAAAGCTTCTTGGAAAGTGAGACGGATAGAACATAGGCGCTATGACATCGACATAGTCACAAACCATTTCGATATTCTGACCATTCCAATTGCCCATTCTATGCCATGAGTTGAATCCGTATAGATCGGTACTTATGGGAATAGCGATCGCCTCCCGAGCTTTCCTCAAGAAGGATTCGAGCGCGTCCATTCGAGTCATGCCTTCTTTCTGATGACGGTAGATAATATGGGAGAGGTTACCATCTGTCGGGAATCGGATGTAATCAAACTGGATTTCGTCCACTCCGAGATCCTGGAGCTCTTTCGCAACAGCTATGTTGTAATCCCAGATGAACTCAGCGAAGGGGTCGACCCAATGCTCCTTCTGATAGTATTTGGTCTCCTTTGTTTCCTCGTCCTCGAACTTGAAGAGGTTGGCCCAGGCCCAATTGCTTGTTTTGTCCCACGTTGCATACCGGTAGTTGTCGTATAGATACATTGCTCTGTCTTTGAAAACCAATATGCGGGCGATGACATAAATGCCAAGGTTGTGAGCTTTTTTTATGATCTCTTGGGCGTTGAATAGCTCCTTTACGGCGCCGATCTTTCGGGGCAATTCAAGAGCTGTGTTGTACGTCAAGATTCCGTAATCATCCTTGAAATCAATGACAACAGAGTTGAGACCATGCTCGACTGCAAACTGCAAATGACGGTCAAAGTGCTTTTTCGTTGCGCCGTAGGCGTTGATATAGATCCCCCTCTTGTTCGATGCAAGTTCGAGCCTTTCGGCTTTCGCTTTTTCGAGAGTGTATCGCTGGTTGTTTATAAGTTGGGGGTAGTGGACCCGTTGCCATTGGGATCTCGCAAAGTCAAAGTGCCAGACAGAAGAGTCGGTTACAACCTCCAACTTAGGCGCTGGATTTCGAAAAAGAATACTGAGCCCGCAAATCGTTTCGCCGTTTTCCTGGCCAGGGAACTCGAGATCTACGTGTTCCTCTGTAAGCGGGTTCCACCTGTAGACTCCTCCGCCAAAACCGCATCCAACTATGACTGATTCAGGGATAACAGGATCAAAGGCAATACCCGCCACCTCTCTGTAAAAATTCGCCCCACGAATCAGGAAGAAGGCTTTTTCCGAAGGATCGCTCCAGCTTGTACCTCGATCCCTTGTCTCGTAAAACCCATCAAAGGAGGTCCCAACAATGACCGAATCTCTATTAGTATGTGAGAGAGAGACTGAAGTGAAGTAGGTGTAGGGTTTGGGCCATCCCTCTTTCTTGGGATCTCGATTATGAGTCGGAAGTTTCCTCCAAGTGATCCCATAGTTATCGGAGAGATAGACCTCGCTGGGAGTTGTTACCGCGACTCTGCCAGGTCGAATGGGATCAACCCCAATAGAGGTAAGATGCCGAAGAATTGGCTTTTCGAATGGATAGACCATCTTATAAGGCAAGCCGCTGTTACGTTTGATCCAGGAGCCCCCCTCATTGAATGAAACAAGAAAGCCATGTCCATTTGAGATGGCATAGAGCACTCCATTGGGGTCTTCGGTTATCTGTTGAAAATGATAAACGGGATACGTAGCTGCTGTGGAGGACGCTAAGTCTGAGATGTAAGCCTTGAGACTAATCGGATTTGTTGAGGCTGTTCTTTTCCGGACCGCGCTATCTACGATTATTCGAGCCAGCGTGACAATTTGAAAAAGGAATACAACAACCAGCGCCACAAAGACAAACCGATAGCGCTTGTCTGGTGTTTGCATCATTCTCTGCTATATGAACCTCTGCAATAGCCTCTTTGCCTCATCGATGCCGCTGATGTATTCTCTTCTCTCGTTTTCATTCAAAGGAGTGTCCGTTGACTTGCCTCCTCTTGAGAAATTGAAGAACCGAACCCTTTTAAATCGGCCGACTTGATCAGAGCTCGCACCGAATACTTCTTCCAGTTTTTTTTGGATCTTTTCTTTGCAATCTTTGAATTTTGACTCCTGTGGATCTCTCGATTTGAGTCCCTCCAGATCACTGATGAAGGATTGGATTTTTGATCTATCTTCAGGTGTCATAATATCCTCCCTGGCTCTATGAGTAGTCGATAAATCAAAATGAGTTTGCAGTTATAGTTCAGCAAAGATTCTGTCTTGTCAATACAAAAAAACAGAGCGAGCATTGGGTGACCTCGTCGTTGTTGTAGCAACGTTGAAAATGTGCTAAACACCATTAGTGCAATCCGCTGGTAATTATATCATTCTGCTGTGCTGTTTTTTGACAGGATACCTCGTATCGAGGATATTTGTTAAAACCGGATTAGCAGCAGCTGTAGTAATAGGCTTCACAAAATTTTCTAACGGCCATATCAGCTATTTGCTGCTCTTCTTGTTGGGATCAAGCGCTCTTCTCTCGAGCTTCATTCCCAATACCGTTACCGTTTTGGCGCTTATCCCTATACTCAGAATCATCAACCGGCAGTATAAAAAGCTCGAAACGAGAAAGGGACAGCTCTCGACCCCCATTGTCATGTCTGTTATTTATGGCGCGAATATCGGCGGCATGTCCTCTATTATTGGCAGTCCTGCAAATGCCGTACTCATGGGAGTTCTCCCGTTGCTGGAGAAGAACTATCACACGACAATCGCAGGACGTGATGGGATAACCTTTATTTCATGGCTGGCATTCGGCGTTCCCTCAGCTGCACTTTTGGTGCTGATAGCTTGGGCGACAATTTTTGTCCTCTTGGTACCCAAAAACTTAAAGAGGGCTGAGCTTGATTTCTCTTCAATAGAAAGGCGCAGCTGCCCTCCAAAGCTTAGGTCGGCAGGATTGATTCTGTCTTTAGCGATTTTCCTTACATGGATTATCGTCTCTGTTGCTCAAAGCCATTTCCCCGGGCTAGTTGCAGAATTGGCCGTTCTATCGATTATCATAAGTGTGGCCTTTGTGATTCTGGTATTCTTCGGAAAGGTAAAGGTTGACCAAAGCCGCTCCGAAGCGCTCCTTCAACCGAACGAGATCTTTTCCGGAATCCCAGGGAGGGGGCTTATCATAGCATTGGCTGCAGCTGCTCTCAGCGGAATTCTCATGCTTTTAAGAGTGCCAGATTACATTGGGGCGGCATTCTCGAAGGTGGACCTTTCCCGATTTGTGCGGCCACTGGGGGTGTATATCAC
>CAZLRN010000504.1:0-3350 GCA_964561715.1 uncultured Spirochaetales bacterium | reverse complement strand
CTTCAAATGCGAATAGAAAGAAACAAAGGTGTCCTTCTGATTGCCCTGAACATAGATCCCCCTACCTCCGAAGGCCTCGGGAATTCTCACCACAACACTTTTTATATCTCTCCTGTAGTAGCCGGGCTTATCCTCGTCATCGATGTCTTTGAGGTCGACGTCGAAAAGATCGAAGACAGCCGTCGTTATTCCTCTTGGCGCCTTTCCAACGTTGACCGCCATCGAGGCGGCCTTGAGCAATACTTCGGGCTGTGTGACGGCTCCGCCTATGTCGATGATCACGCCTCCCTTCTCCAAACGGGTGATTGTCTCTGCGAATATCGAGAAATCGATTCCGCAGGCACGGCCCTTTGCCTCGAAGTCTGCGCTCGGGTGTTGGTCGACGATGTCCGTGCCGATAGTCGCGTGGACGGTGATAGGCATTTTCCTTTTGTATGCGGCGTAGAAGAGGCTGTGCTCCAGATAGGGAAACGTTTGGGAGAAGGACACGTCTCCGGCGATCATCGCACCGAGGGCCTCGCCGGCACCCATCTCTCTCTTGAATGCCTCGAGGTAGGAGCCGTTTACGATCTCTGCAGTCTCCTGCGCAAAGCCGAACCTTCCTCGGGGCAAAGCCTCGGGTACGCTCTCGCTCGTCCCACCGCAGTAGGCTAGCTCCACGTCGTGGATCGGACAAGCTCCGTTGCAGGCAACAAGGGTCACACCGCCTCTATTGATAAGATCTATCAGAAGCGGACTCAGCCCGTTTTTTATGAGATGAGCTCCGGTCATGACAATCATGGGCAGCCCGTGCTTAAGAGCGCTATAGGTCTCTTCGGCCAGGTCGGCTATATCCGTTCTGTCGCTCTTTCGAGGCGGGACGGACTCCGGCAGCACGAGATGAGAGAGGTCTGTTCTGTTTTCCCTCTCTGACAGGGAGTAGCTCTTGATTTTTGAACAGTCAAAGACACCAAAGCTCGTTCCATATGGCCCTGAGAGCCGTCCCCCCGCTCCGAAAAGCTGCTCCTCCACCTCGGCGCAGAGGGCGTGATAGACCTTGATGTGATATTCCTGAATTTCGGCCGTGTCTCCTCCGGGGGTCTTGATGGCGACATCGGCGAGAGAGGAGAGGGGTTTTCCGGGATTTCCGGTCAACGAAACGGTCTTGATTCCCATCGCTTTCGCCACCTTGAAAGCCCTTTGAATGTTCTCCGCGCCTCCGCTGGTGGATATTCCAAGCAGCACGTCCCTTCGTTTCCCCGCAGCAAAAAGCTCCTGGCTGAAGCCTGCTCCCTTTTCCGGAAGGTCATTTTCGACCGCAGATGTCAGACTGGGATTGTTGCCGAGAACCCACACAGGTACTCCCGGCTGCAGACCTTCGAGATCTTTCCCGTAGCCTTGATAGCCTTTGCGCTCAATTGCGAAAGACTTGAGAAGCTCGCCTGAAATGTGCAGGGCGTCACTCATGCTTCCGCCATTACCGGCTATGAAGAGTTTCTTCTCTCTCTCGAAGGCGTCACATATCATACAGATGGCGATCCTGACACTCTCATCGGCGCTCTTGAGCTCCGGCCATCTATTTATGAGCGAATCGATTCTTTTCATCGTCATTAGAGAGTTCTGCTCCTTCCAAAGTCTTTCGGGGAGACTTTGCTCGTGAAAAAAATAGCAGGCGCTTCTCCTTCACTGCAGTTTCGAAGCCACCGCTTCGGCGGACCGCGGCTTTGCCGGTGGTCTTTTACCATGCTTCTTTATATTGCATTTGTGCGCCTTTGTGCAGTCACAGTAGAAATGCCATTGCCGAGGCATGTCAGAGAGAGGCGAGCCGTACATCCAGCGAAGCATCGAAGCAGCGCAGTGCGTTGACATCGGCTACGCCGGGCGGTAGATTGGCAGTCAGCATCGAGGTGTCGTACGAGGTGTCGAATGAGTGTAGCCACCGGTCCATTCGAAATTGTAGATAACATGTTGCCGTTGAGCCCTCGCGTAAGAAAGGGCCTGCAGTTCGTAGAGGCGGGTCGGCAGACAAAAAAAAAGAGATGGGGGGGCGATCTCTCCGTCCTGAACGAAGAAACCGTGGATCTTCCGCTCGTCAAGCGAAAAGCCCTGGCGATAGAGAAAGTGCTTTCCGAAATGCCTCTTTCGATCAGGAACCACGAGCTGCTGGTCGGCTCTCCTATTCAAACACTGCTGGTCAACAGGGCGGTGCTGCCGGAGTATGCAACTCCCGAGGAACTCGAGAGAGCGGCGGCTAGACTGACCAGTCCAGGCTGTATTTACGGCCACTCTTCGCCTGATTACGCTCATTTCCTCACTCATGGAATTACGGGTCTCATTGATCTGGCACGAGGCAAGCTCGAGCGGATCAGACGAGAGAGCCCGGACTCGGACAGAGAAGCCTGGTACGAGAGTGTGGTCATAACTCTTGAGGGTTTGAGGGCCTTTGTCCTTAGGTACAGTGAGCACGCTCTCGAATTGGCAGCTCAAGAAAAGAACGAAGTGCGTAAGCGCGAGCTGATCAAGATTGGGCATACCATGTCTGACCTAGCGGCGAGGGAACCGCGAACATTCGAGGAAGCCCTGCAGGCGGTTTGGATCAGCCAAGTCGTCTTCTTCAGCACGTCTAACTTTCTTCCTCTTGGAAGAGTCGATCAGTATCTCTGGCCCTACCTGCAGAGGGATCTCGAAGAGCAGACCATTACGCTCGTCGAAGCCCAGGAACTGGTGGATCTTTTCTGGCTGAAATGCAACGATCTCCTGCAGGCCTTCGAAATCCAGAAGCAATCCGGAGATTCCGATGATAGTCTCGATGGGGGGATCTCTCGCTCCACTCTGGTAAGGAAAGGCGGACACTCTGGTGTGTTTCTGGGTGGTAAAACCACTTTCGACAGGACAATGATACACGGAGGCAGCTCCCAGCAGTTTCTCCAAACCGTTACACTGGGCGGTCTGACGCCTGAAGGCACAGACGGCACCAATCCACTGACCTATATTTGCCTGAACGCAACTTTGAGGCTGGGAGTTCCTCAGCCCTGCATCTATGTGAGATTTCATTACGGTTCGCCGGAGGAGCTCTTTCGGAGAGTGGCGGACAACATCCGAGCGGGCTGTGTGGGGCCTACGATATACAACGACGACGTGCTGGTTCCCGCATACATCCGGGCAGGAATTCCAGCCGAGCATGCCAGAGATTACACCAGCGACGGCTGTTGGGAGCCCCACATCCAGGGGCGAACCTATTTCAAGCACGGCTGGGTTTCTGTGGCCGAAGCTCTGGATCGCGTCCTCGAACCGAAACGGTGGCAGGAGGTAAATGTTCCGTTGTATATCGAGGAAATGGATCCCTTTAGAGAAGCGAAACATCCAGATCC
>CAZLRN010000503.1:0-3360 GCA_964561715.1 uncultured Spirochaetales bacterium | reverse complement strand
ATGACAGCCAGACCGTAGCCTTTGTGACCCATAGAGCCGCCCAACGGAAGCATGGCTGCCTTTCCTTCGACAAATTGGACAGGATCCGTCACAGTCTGACCCTTTTCGTCTACCAGCCAGCCTTCGGGCACTGGTTTGCCCCGAGCAACGGCCAGATTGACTTTACCTCCGGCTGCCATGCTGGTGGTAATATCCAAGGTTAGAGGGGTTCCCGAAGAGGTGGGAACGCTAATGGCCAAAGGATTGGGCGGCAGCCTCCGGCCCGTTCCCCCAAAGGGTGCCGCAAAGCACGAGCCCCCGTTGAGCATGATGACTCCAATGCAGCCCTTTTCGGCCGCCATCGGGGGGAAAGCGCCAAGACGCCCGATATGGGTCGCATTGTGAACTGCAACAGCGCCAAAGGTGTAATTTTGTGCACGCTGGACAGCCATTTCCATGGCGTGATAGGCCATGACGATTCCGTTTGTATCTTTAGCATCGATCACACAAGCAGCGGGGACATCTCGAATGATCTCGTAAGACCCAACGGCTTTCATGGAGCCCTTTCTCAGTTGATTCACGTATCCTGGAGTACGAATGACTCCATGGGAGTCATGTCCCAAGAGATTGGACTCAACGAGATGGTTACTCAACTGGCGCGCTTGATCTTCCGGCAAGCCGGAAGCAGCAAAGAGCTTCGATGAAAAATTCCTCAAATCGGTGTGGTTAACTACAGGCATGGTATTCCACCTTAATCAGATTTTGCCCAGCATCTGCAGGATTCATTTTGATCCGAGAGAGGGGACACGACTCGTCCCCATATCCTGCTCGGCGAGCTGAGATAGCTTCCTACGGAGGCGAGACTACTTTTCATCATCGCCGTACACCTGCCCTGTGAAGATAGCCCTCACCTCAGCGGCGGACTTGGCTTTCTGAAGCTTGGAGATTCTCTTCTCCTCTTCCTCTATCAGCGCCTCCAGGTTTTCCACTACCACTTCGAGCTTATCAGCCGGAAATTTGCACGCACCGTTGATGTCCATATGGATCATCTCGCCCGGGCAGACATCCATGCCTCCCACCGAAACGGGGATATTAATGGCATGCAGGACCTGCTGTCCGTGCCCAGCCGTCGCTCCACTCATCATGTACTGAAACTGCATCGCCCTCACGTCATCGAGATCCCTCGAAGGGCCGTTCGTTACAGCTCCAACACATCCCACAGCCATCGCCGCAGACACCATGTTAGCTCCCATCAAGCCTACCTTTCCCGCCAGCTCGGGTGGAAACTTTTGTTCGACCACGAGAACCACTGGCTGTTTCGACTCTTCTATGGCATCGATGACATCCATGTAGGACAAGCCGCCGAATCCCGGATCCGGGGGTCCGTAGACACAGGTCACCGCGTATCCAACCGTTCTGCCCAACTCGGGAAACATGCACTTGATCGAATCGTCGGTGTACCAGTTGGTGGTCCAGGGATTGTAGAGTGCCAGACAGAAGGGTCGTCCCGGGTATGTCGCCACGACATTGCAGATCGACGGCGTGTCATAATCTTTGAGCTTTTCAATCATCCTCTTCACATTTGACTCAGCCATACTTTCCTCCGAACAAGATATTGTTTCGACTATTGGGAAAGATCTTCAAGGATTTTCGGATCATCCAATAGGCCTTGAGCAATCCCAATGCAGTCGGCTCCCGCTGCCAAGAGCTCAGCCACCTGCGCCTTTGTTTTCACATATCCGGAGCAGAATAGCAAGCCCCTAATGTGAGGTCGAATCTCTCTGACCAGGGGAAAATTCGGATTCCCGTCCGATTGGTTTCTTATATTGAAATGCACACCAAAAAGCCCATCGATATCCGATAACCCGTCGAGAACCTCTGGAAAATCGATCCCGCTCTGAGTGCCGTTGAACTTGACCACGACGGGAATGGAAAGCTTGCACAGCTGCACCAGCCATTGACGCATGACGGGCCTGTTTTCCGGAAGGGCCATCGCCCTTAGCAAGCCACGCCTGATGAGTTTGTCGTATCCGCCATGGCAGTTGAGCTCGATCAGATCTCCCCCAGCAATTTCGAAGGCACGCGCCATGCGAAGCGAAGATTCTAGATCCCCTGGTGCAGCATTGAGACAGATAGGCAGTTCGCCCCAGCTCTCCCTCACGCTTCTGACATGATTCTCCAGAATCGGTATCATCTGTTCTTCCGCCTCCGGAAGAAGAAACCGCTTCTCATGGTCTCGATCCTCTAGGTCTGCGATAAGCGCTCCGATTTGAACCATGCTGGCCCCCTTGGCACGTGCTGCCACCCAGGAGCCATCGGTGATGTCCATCATCGCACTGATAAATAGACCGCTCTTCAAGTGTGATCCCAGCAATTTCCGTTCCAATATGTCCTCCTCCTTACTCGCCTATTCTACGCGACAATGAACTTTCGTGCACTTGTTGGCAAGGTTGAAATCAACTATCACGGTTGATATCCCTTCGCCTGGGCGACTGGCGGAACTGTTCTGGCATCGGAAAAGAAGCGTACAAGGGATGTCAACGGCACAAACACCCTGGCGGCCATCTACTTCACCTACCAGATCCTGATCGCCTGATATGAGGGCAAAGCCGTGGCGGGCGATCCTTACATCGGCCGGCTGATCCGAGGATCCCGAACGACCAGATGCAGCAGCATGAGTCCCAAAAGAGAGAAGACCAGGGCCACAATAAAAAGCATTGAAAAATCAAAAAGATCCAGCACCCATCCTCCAATAATCGGAGCCAGCAGCGTGGGTACTCCCAGGAGAGTCCCCGACAGAGCGGTGAAAGTCGGAAGTTTGTCTAAGCCCCCAAACTCCATCGTTATGCAGCTGCGAGAGATCTGCGTTCCTGCCAGGGAGAGGTTCATCATGATAAAAACCGGGTAGAGCCAACCAGGTCCCGGAAGAAAAAGCATCAATACAGGCGCGGCTCCTCCCAGAAGGGTTGCGAACTCGCCAAGCCACTTGTGACCCAGACGATCCGAGAGCCAACCCAAAAGGGGCACACCGGCGCTTTGGGTGATCAACGCCACCATGGTGAGGCTCCCCGCAAAGCCATCGCTTACCCGGAAGTTGTATCGCCCGTAAATGATGTAGAAGCTGACACCCATCGTGCCGAGGATCACCAGAACCTGGCTCGCCAGATACCAGCCAAAATTGCTGTTCTTTTGTATCACCCCCGGCAGTTCGACAAAATACTCCCTTAGCGAAGGAACCTGAATATCAGGCTTCTTCGACGGCTCCCTGTTGAGGGTCAGAAAAAACCAGGACACCGCCTGAGCGACAAAAGAGAGAAAAAAGCAAATCCCAAAAGAGGTGGGATAGGACACGCTATCCAGGATATGGCGAGTCAGAAAGGC
>CAZLRN010000502.1:0-3372 GCA_964561715.1 uncultured Spirochaetales bacterium | reverse complement strand
ACTCAGATCGGTTTCGGAAAATCTTGCTAGAATAACAAGAAATTGAGCCGGAATTACATAGGGCATCGCCTATGCGAGGCCCATGCCGGACCTGGCCTGTTCTTCCATTTTTCTTATATTGGAGATCTATTCAAGATACGAAAGAGCTTCGAATGATTCCCCGATTCACCTTTTTCGCAGCTTTTCGGTTTTCACGCGGTCAAGAGCCATAGACGCCTCGTCGATGACCACACCGTATTCCTTTTTTGCGTATTGAACGCTGATCTTTTCCTCCCTTACATCACGGAGCACCCATTCGGGGTTTCTCTCGAATGGGTCCCCGAACCCTCCGGCTCCAGCCAGCACGTGTCTCAGCACATCGCCTTTCTTCAGTCTCAGCAGGACCTTGGATCCGAGCACCTTTCCGTTTTGGTGGGGATTGAGGATGTTCAACGACGGTGTTCCTTCTTTCCCGCCTGCAAGCCCATAGGGTAGGAACTTCCTCCTGTCCGATCGAATCTGGAGTACCGCTTCATCGCCTGTGAATTCGTATTCTCTTACAACAGCCAGACCACCTCTGTATCTGCCCGCTCCTCCTGTATCGGGCAGAAAACCGTATTCCCGGATCAAGAGCGGGTACTCCGCTTCTACGACCTCCACCGGATTGTTGGAGAAGTTGACGACGATGCTGGCAACACCGTCTATGCCGTCCCTGCCGGGTCGACCACCCCACCCACTGAATAGGAACTCCAGAAAGACAAATGCTTCTCGATCTGAGTGATAGCCGCCGATGCTGATTCCGGTGTCGCCTCCCACCTCGCAGGCAGGGACGCGATCGGGAGCAAATCCGGCGAGGGCTCCCAGAATGACATTGGCAAGCCGAAATCCCGTAAGCCCCCTTGCCGCTACGGGTGCAGGCAGCTCGGGATTGACTATTGTTCCCTTGGGAGCAACCACCTCGATAGGCCTGAAGAATCCCGAATTAGTGGGTATGTCCTGATCGATGATCGATCTCACACATGCGTAGACCGCCGATTTTGTAAAGGGAATCGGCGAGTTGATCCCTCCCCTGACCTGCCTGGCCGTTCCCGTGAAATCCGCCTTCAGCCGGTCACCGCTCACGGTGACACTTATTTTTATGGGAATGGGATCCGGATCTATGCCGTCGTCGTCAATGTGATCCGTAAACTCATAAGTCCCATCTTCGAAGCTCCCGATCTCCTCTCGCGCCAGCCTTTCGGAGTAATCCAGAAGTCTCTTCATATACGCCAGAAGATCCTTCTCTCCATATGCTGCAACGAGCTTCAAAAAGCCCTTCTCGCCAATGTGACAGGCGGCCAGCTGGGCTCGTAAATCGCCGAGCACCTTTACAGGGACGCGTACGTTTTTCCTGATGATATCGAAAATGGCATTGTTTGGCTCGCCTCTCTCGTATAGCTTCAAGGGCGGGAGACGCAGGCCTTCCTGATAAATTTCCGTGCAATCGCACGCATTACCCCCCGCCACCTTGCCGCCTACATCGCTGTGATGCGCGATGCTGGCAACGTAGCCCAGAAGAGTCTCTCCTGACGCTGTCTCAGAAAAGACAGGTTTTACCACATAGATATCCGGCAGATGAGTGCCGCCTTCGAAGGGATCGTTCAGAACAAATATGTCTCCGAGATGAATCTGTCCCTCGTACCTCTGGGATATCGCCACCATGGCGTCGGGAAGACTTCCCAGGTGCAGAGGAAGACAGAGCCCCTGAACGATCAGCTCGCCGTCTCCGTCGATGAATCCCGTTGAGAAGTCCATGGAGTTCTTCAGATTGCTGGAATAGGCCGTGCGCACCACAGTAAGGGTCATCTCGTCGACAATCGAGCCGAGGGCATTTTTGATGAGGTCGAAGGTGATAGGATCGTATTCACTGTCAGACATAGCGCCCCCTCTTAGATAAAAATCGCTTCGCCGGTAAAATTCGTTTCGGCAGCCAGTTTCTTTTCGCCGGCGAAATTCGCTCCGACAGCCACGTTCGCTCCGGCAGATCCGGCACTCACCGTGGCTCTCACACCCTGGTCGCGAATCTCAATCGGACCTACCGATGTCGATTACCATGTTTCCGCCGCAGTCCGCATGGACGCAGCAATCCGGTGGCACTACCGTAGTTGAGCCACTTTCTTCGACGATCAAAGGACCCGGGTTAGAATGCTCTGAGAGGTCGCCTCGCCCAATCACACTCACGACGATCTCTCCCCACCTCTGCCCGAAATAGGCCTTTCTCGTCGAAGGCCCTTGTGATTCGGCTAACGGCGTGGTGTCCCGGGACATTCCGCCTGACTTCCCCAGGGACACGAAGCGGGAATTGGTCTGTTCGGTGGCTCTGACCCCGGCAATGAGTCTCAAGTTGACGATCTGAACGGGATCCTCGACGGCTCTGTGGCCGTACGTTCGTTCGTGCTCCGCTTCGAAACTCGATCGCAGCGTATCGACATCTTTTCCTGTTATGTTTCCCAAAGGAACAGGTATATTGAGCTCGAATGACTGTCCGACGTACCGCAGATCCGCAGACCGCGTCAGAACAACTTCCTCCAGCGCAAAGCCCTCCTTTTCCAAATCCGAGAGAGCTCCCTCTTGCAGATCGTCGAATAGCCGTTGGATTATTTGTGGCTCGAGTTCGTCGATCGTTCTGATAAACGTTCTCATATAGTGGTGCTCGATCGAGGCCAGGAGCAGACCCATTGCACTGAAAACTCCTGGGGCTTGCGGCACAATAACTCTGGAAATCTCCAACAATTGCGCCAGCTCTGCGGCATGGACCGGACCGCTTCCTCCAAAGGCAATCAAGTCGAAGGTTCTGGGATCCCTTCCTCGCTCAATCGAGACAGAGCGTAGAGCTCGCATCATCCTGGCGTTGGCCACTTGATGAACTCCATAAGCGCCTTGAAGAATATCCAGGCCCAGGGGGGTGGCAATCTGCTCGTTGATGATCCTATAGGCCTTGTCACAATTTATTTCTAAAGCACCGCCGGCCAGGTAGTTTGGGTTCAGATACCCGAGTACCACGTTAGCGTCCGTCAGAGTCGGCTCCTCTCCTCCCAAATCATAACAGACAGGTCCCGGAAACGCCCCGGCGCTCTTGGGCCCCACCTGCAAGGCATCACCTCTATCTATCCAGGCCACGCTCCCTCCCCCGGCGCCGATCTCGGCGATATCCACGGCAGGAACCCGGAGCAGATAACCCCCTCCTTTCGTCAGCCAGCTCGCTGTCGAGAGATCGCCTCCGACCTCGTATTCCGAAGCCCTCGTCACTTCTCCGTTTTCGATTATGGATGCTTTAGCCGTGGTTCCTCCCATATCGAAGGTGAGGAGATTCTTGTAATCACAAGCCTGGCCAACGGCAACAGAGGCCATTAC
>CAZLRN010000501.1:0-3382 GCA_964561715.1 uncultured Spirochaetales bacterium | reverse complement strand
GGTCGAGAGAATCTTGGCGAACTCCCTCGCCTCCTCCAATGGGAGAATGGGTAGATGCTCCAGAATCGTTTGAAGACAGTAGGGCATCTGCATTTCGCCTAGAAGGCGCAAGGCCTGAGCCCGCACGGAATGGGCATAAGTGTCTCTGCCGGAGTTCAAGATATCGATCACCTCGGGCAGTACCATAGAGGTAGGCATGCGGCGGAGAGCCTCTCTGAGGGCATCTTTAGCTTTGGAGTTTGCATCTTTGAGAAATAGAAGGAGCGTGTCCAGCGAAAAGGCGTCGCTGCGTTCTGGAACGAACCGGAGAATCAGCTCGAGAAGCTGTTCGTCATCTTTTCTCCGAACCAACTCCCTGTCTAAAAGGCGTAGAGCCTCGTCGTTGCCTCTTTTAGAGATGCTTTCGACTGTGGCTTGATAGAGCTCCATATGCTTTCTATCACTGTCTATGATCCGAAAGACCTTTCTTGCCAGCTCGGCAATCAGGGATCTGTTTCCTGTTTCGCCCAAAACTCTGGCGCAGAGGAGCAGGCTTGCGGGATTGCTTATTCTCTCGATCACGTTGAGAAATCGGTTGACATTGACCTCACTGGCTTTGGAGAGAAGCCCTCCGTTTCTTTCAAGTTGCTCCCGATCTCCCATATCTACGCCTATACAGAGTCTCTCGAGAGCACCGCTCTTCTCCAAATATCGCGCTGCCATGGCGCGGAGCTCGAGATCGGAGCCGTCGAGGTATTTCATAGCGAAATCCTCGTCAGATTTGGAGTCGGACCGGAGGAGCTCGAGAGCGTGAAGGGCCTCTTCGTGAGCGAGCTTTTTTGGATCTAGGTAGAATCGATCGGAGAACTCCTGGTTTATCCTGGTCCAGGCGGCCCTTCTTACCTCAAAGGATGGATCCTTTAGAAAGAGATCGTAAAGCCGGGGATAGAACTCATCGCCGTCCTCTGGATGGAACTCTCGGGCGATAGTGCTTCGCACGAGAGGATGAGGATCCTGAAATCCCTCCCAAACGGCTCTTTGGGATCTTTCATCAGAATCGTATAAAAGTATCTTGTAGGAGAAGTAGCGAGAGGGCCATTCAGGATCGCCGGTCATTTCGCGTACCTGATCGACGGCATCTTTGAAGAGACTCAGTGCAGCGCGACCGTTGAAATCTTCACCCTTTCCCGACCGAGCAAGGGTTCTTAGTGAAAAATATCCCCCCGTCTCTGTGAGCCATTTAATCAGGATCGGTCCGAATTGCCTCTTTTCGAGGCTCAGACAGAAGCACTTGAAGAGCCCCTTTTCGGGTGCGTATTTCAGAACACGAGAAAAGTCTTTTTTTCGCTTTCTTTTGAGCAGGCTATCAATCCAGAGATCGTCGATTCCTGTCAAACTGATGATTTCGACTCCCGCGCTTTTTGTTATGCGTTCGATGAGCGAAGATCTCTTGAGCAGATCCTGAGGGGTATACCGTGCTTTAATCAGGGATTGAGCCAGGTCCGGGTCCTCGATGGATCTTCTGATCCGGTTCCGAAAGAGGCCTTTGCTGATGATGGAACTGACGATGAGGATCAAAAGAGCCGCTCCAATTACCGAAGCAACTGCTATGATGAGCCAGAGGGGTACAGTCTGCAGAGCAGTTTTGATGAGAGCTTTGATGCTATCCATGAGTTCCTCCTTAATTAAATGAAAGCGGTTCGGGTCTTGCCTCTACCAAAGTCGAGACACTACCCGACTCTATCTTTGACGGCATAAATGGGAATAGGCTTGGCCTTACCCTTTACACTGACGGCTTTTCGTTTATTGAGAACGAAATGATCTCCGAGAAGATCTCTCGTCTGTTGAGTGATAATGACTTCCCCTGGTCCGGCCACACTCTCCAGCCTGGCAGCTATGTTAACGGTGTCTCCTATAACGGTGTAATTCATTCGTTTCGCCCCGCCAAGGTTGCCTGCAACGAGAGGGCCGGAGTTCATTCCGATGCCAATTCTCAGACGAGAGGCTTCTCCCGTGAAAAACTTTCTCTTTACCGAGTCGACTCTTTTCTGGATTTCCAGCGCGCAGGTCACAGCGGAGATAGCATCTTGCTCTTCTGACTGAAGCGGAACTCCGAATGCCGCCATAATGCAATCACCTATGAACTTATCGATGTAGCCCCGGTGCTGTAGAACGATCTCAACCGCTTCGTTGAAATATTCGTTCAAGACATTGATGATGTACTCTGGATCCTTTCCCTCTGAAAAGGAGGTGTATCCTCTAATGTCTGCGAAGAAGATCGTCGCCGTCCTTTTGCCGCCCCCAAGCTGAGTCATCTCGGGCGAATCGACAAGCGTCTGAACGATTTCCGCCGAGAGGTAGCGGGAAAACATGTCCTTGATCAATCGGCGTTCCTCGACGACGTTTTCCATCTGCTCCGAAAGCTCCCTCTCTCGTGTCTGGTCGGTAAAGAGCAGAGTCTGGCCTTCAAAGCGTCCGCGTTTTCCTTTTAGGGGCGTTACATTGAGCGAAAAATCGATGTCTTGGTTTTCTGCGCGGAAGATCCCCTCCACCGCGAGGAGCTCGCTCCTCTCATCGCCTGATCGTTTGATAGCGTTTAGAATTCTCCGGCCAACAGATTTCTTAAAGAGTGAGTTGAACTCTTGGCCTACGTGCTGCTCTTGTAGGTTGAGTCTCTCCCCAGCCGCAGCATTGTAGTATCGGATCCTTCCCTGTTCATCGGTTGTCACGAGTAAATTGGTCATTGATGAGAAGATATTTTCTTGGTATCGCTCCAGCTGCTCGATCTTTGCAAGGTAGTCTCTCAGCTCTTGGTAGAGCCTGGAGTTGTGAAGCATTCCGCTGGCGAGCTGGGTGAAAGAATCGAGAAATTGGAAGCGCCGGCGATCGTAGAATTGCGGCTGCCTCGAATTGAGGATAAGCAATCCTAAAGTGGCGCGGGGTATGGATATGGGTAAGGCTATTCCGCTTGCCATATCAGGAGAGAGAAAGATGTCTCGAAAGGGGCTTTTTCTGTTTTTCAGCAGAACAACAGACTCTCCGCACTCTCTGACAAACTCTATAAGCTCGGATCTGTGGGAGAGACGCCTTGCCACATCGTAGCCTCCCCGCCTGTACGCTAAAACGAGGTTGCTCTGTCGCTGTTCCGGATCCTCATAGAGATAGAGAGCAGCGAGATCTGATCTGCTGATGTCTATGGATTGGTCTACCAGCGTCGAGATGAGGGAACGGAAGTTCAGCTCCCGAGAAATCAACGAACCTGCCCGAACCAATTCGTCAACAGTGTTTTCCAACTTTAATTCCATGAGCACCTCCAGAGGGCAGGACCTACTATAACACATATAAGGCCCCCCCAGGTCAAGGGGTAAATATCCCCCCGACAATTTTTTATTATTGCCAATAG
>CAZLRN010000500.1:0-3387 GCA_964561715.1 uncultured Spirochaetales bacterium | reverse complement strand
GGCAGGGGGAGACGTAGAAAAATGCGTGTCATACGGGGCCAACTTCGGCAGAGATGCAGACACCATCGCCTCTATGTGCGGTGCTATTGCCGGCGCCTTTCAGGGAATAGAAAAGATAAACAGGGCTTGGATCGAGAAGATCCACAAGGGCTCCGACGTCGATCAGGAGGAGCTAGCCGCAAAGCTAGTCGAGACAGCGATCAGAAAGATGGAGTCAGAGAGAGAGGCTCAGAAAGTGCTCCAGAAGATCATTTAGCATGTGGCTTCTCCATTGAACTCCCTTTGCCTTCTGGCTGGAAGCGAAATGCGAAGGAGGGAGGCACGACATCTCCCTTGGAATTAAAGCGGATAAGCAATCTGTTGCCCTCAAAAAGCGCAAAATTGAGAGACGGCTCGATCAGATGTCTCTCTCGCACATGGCTTAAGAATCCAGCTTCTCGATTCAAAAACCGGATGACACCCAGCGCACTATGATGCTATGATGTGTTCTCAGTCTCGTCGATATAGCAATCCAGCATTAGGAGGCGACACAATGACAACACTTGGTGTGATCGTAGGAAATCGCGGCTTTTTCCCGTCCGAGCTCTGCGAAGAGGGCCGGAAAACCATCCTGGAAGTCCTGGAAAAGCAGGGATTCAAAGCGATAGCCCTTTCACCGAAAGACACGGCATACGGCTCGGTGGAAACTTACCAGGACGCAAAGAAGTGCGCCGATCTGTTCAAGAAAAACGCCGAAGAGATCGACGGAATTCTCGTCACCCTACCCAATTTCGGCGACGAGAGAGCCGTGGCGGACACAATTAGACTTTCCGGTCTGGAGGTTCCGGTCCTCGTGCATGCCTTTCCCGACGACAAGGAACAGATGAGCATTGCCTCCCGGAGAGACAGCTTCTGCGGCAAGATGTCTGCCTGCAATAACCTGACCCAGTACGGCATTCCCTTCACTCTGACAGGGCTGCATACCGTAGACCCGACCTCCGATTCTTTCAAAAACGACTTGGAGAAGTTCGGCGGTACGTGCCGGGTGGTGAAGGGGCTTAAAAACGCTCGATTCGGACAGGTGGGTGCCAGACCGGCAGCCTTTATCACTGTACGCTACAGTGAAAAGCTTCTGGAAGAGACGGGCATATCCATTGAAACTATTGACCTCTCCGAAATCTTTGGACAGGCCTGGAAGATGGAGGATAAGGACAGAGCCGTGCAGGAAAAACTGACCTCCCTACGCGACTACATCTCGACAAAGGGAATCGCTGAAGAGTTCCTTTTGAAAATGGCCAAGTTCGGAGTCGTCATGGATCGGTTTATCGAAGAGCACGAGCTGGACGGCACAGCGGTCCAATGCTGGACCTCGATGGAAGAGTACTTCGGGGTCGTGCCCTGCGGCATCATGAGCATGCTATCGAACACCCTCAAACCCAGCGCCTGCGAAACCGATATCACCGGGCTTATCGGCATGTACGCCATGGTGAAGGCTTCGGGCAAACCCAGCGCCCTCCTGGACTGGAACAACAACTACGGCGACGACCCCGACAAGGGTGTGGTGTTCCACTGCAGCAACATTCCCCAGGAGTTCTTCGGCGGCAAGGCCGATATGGACTACCAGGAGATCATCGCCGGGTCGGTGGGAAAGGAAAACACCTATGGCACAGTAATCGGAAAGCTCCAGCCCACGCCTGTGACCTACTGCAGAGTCTCGACAAACGATTTTATAGGAACCGTTCAAGCCTATCTGGGCGAAGGAGAAATCACCGACGATCCCGTGAATTCCTTCGGTGGATACGGAGTCGTACGCATAGCCGATTTTCAAGGCCTGCTCGCCCATATCTGCGAGTACGGCTACGAGCACCACGTGGCGATGAATCCGAGCCGGGTCGCGGACGCCGTAGAGGAGGCCTTTGGCAAATACCTAAGCTGGAGCGTCTATCATCACGGAGCATAGTAAAAGACCCCCGCTGCGATGGCTTAGAAACTGCAGTCAAGAAGCATAGGAGAGCCGTATCATGGCAAAATACGTATTGGGCCTGGACTTTGGGACCGATTCGGTCAGAACCGTCGTCGTCAACGCCGAATCCGGTAGGGAAGAGGCCAACGAGGTAGTCTATTACAAGCGCTGGTCGGAAGGCCTCTACTGCGATCCGGCGAAAAACCAGTTCCGCCAGCACCCCTTGGACTACATCGAAGGACTCGAGGAGACTGTCAAGGGAGCCCTCGATAAGCTGGGAAGCAGTGCTGGCAACGATGTGGCCGGCCGAGGTGCGGTCGGCCGCGACGTCATAGCCATCGGCATAGATACCACCGGCTCCACACCGTGTCTCGTAGACCGCGAGGGTACCCCCCTGGCCCTGAAGGAGGGATTCAAGGACAATCCCAACGCCATGTTTGTACTATGGAAGGATCACACCGCAGTGGGAGAGGCAGGGGAGATAAACGAAGTGGCGCGAAGCTGGGGAGGCACAGACTTCACCCAGTTCGAAGGCGGCATTTACTCCTCCGAATGGTTCTGGGCCAAGCTTCTCCACGTGCTTCGCGAAGACGAATCGGTGCGCAGAGAGGCTTTCAGCTTTGTCGAGCACTGCGACTGGATGCCGGCCCTGCTGACCCGCAATACCGATCCTATCACTCTCAAGCGAAGCCGCTGCGCCGCAGGCCACAAGGCGATGTGGCATGCCTCCTGGGCCGGCCTTCCTGAAGAGGATTTCCTCGTCAGAGTCGATCCTCTGCTCAAGGGGTGGAGGGAGCGGCTCTATACCGATACCTACACCTCAGACGTCTCGGTGGGGAACCTGACCGAAGAGTGGGCCGGCCGGCTGGGACTGACCACCAACGTAGCAGTGGCGGTGGGCGCCTTCGATGCCCATATGGGCGCTGTGGGCGGCGGTATCTCTGCGGGAGCCCTTACTAAAATCATGGGGACATCCACCTGTGACATGCTCATTGCTCCGGAAAAGGTGGTGGGAGGCAGGCAGGTAGCCGGAATCTGCGGTCAGGTCGACGGATCGATCGTGCCAGGCATCGTGGGCCTCGAAGCCGGCCAGTCGGGATTTGGCGACGTTTTCGCCTGGTTTGCAGGGCTTTTGGCTTGGCCGCTTGAGGCGATCGAGACCAGCGCGGCGGATCCTCAAAGCTCCCAGAAGCTGAGAGAGGAGATCAAAAAGAAAATTCTCATCCGCCTGGGTGAAGAGGCCCAAAAGGTTCCCCTCGAGGAGACCGGGTTGTTGGCGCTGGACTGGCTCAACGGACGGCGCACGCCGGATGCGGATCAGAACCTCAAGGGAGCAATCATCGGCCTGACTCTCGGCTCCACGGCACCAAAGATCTACAGAGCCCTGGTGGAATCCACCGCCTTCGGCTCCCGGGCCACAATGGACCGTTTTATCAGCGAGGGAG
>CAZLRN010000499.1:0-3396 GCA_964561715.1 uncultured Spirochaetales bacterium | reverse complement strand
GTTGATGCTTGAGCAGGCCGTACGGGATCAAGAGGCTGCCATCAGAGAGGCAAAAGAGAAGGTTGTACAGGTTATCGCTACGGAGCGTCAGAACAAGGCTCTCTTGGACAGAGAGACAGATGCGACGCGGGAGTGGGAGCAGAAGGCCCAGGCCGCATTGAATGCAGGGAACGAAGAACTGGCCACAAAGGCTCTAGTCCGAAGCGAAGAGCACGAGAAGAAATCGCTCTCCTTGAAACCCCAGTGGGAATCACAGCGGGCTTCTGTGGAAAGCCTTAAGGGCGAAATCCGCAGAATGGAAGATGAGTTGTCCGAGCTTAAGCGAAACAAGGATATTATCGTAGCCCAGAGCAAAGCGGCAGAGGTGAAGAAGGAGATCTACGAGGCAAAGGCCAAGATTAGCGATCGCGGCACCCACGATCTTGTGGAGCGCATGAAGGCCAAGGCAGAACGAACCGCCTTCGAAGCGGCGGCTGCCGAAGAGATGGCCACCGAAGTCACCGGCGGCGATAGCCTCGAGAAGGAGTTCAAGAAGCTGGAGAGCACAGCCGCCAGCCAATCCGTCCAGGATAAACTCGCCGCCATGAAAGCCAAACTGGATAGCAAGTAGCGCCCTAAAAACCCGACTATAAATTACACATCTCGTTACTGCGACCGTAAGATCTGTGTGTGTCAAGACTCGTGTGCACTTCGAATTCCAAAGGAATTTCTTTTGAAATTTAGCCCCATCTGTGATAACTTTAGTAGAGAAATTGTAGTTATTTAGTTTATACTATTATTTAGAACGATTTAGAATTTTTTATCCTTGGACGAGCCGGACAGCTGAAGATGATGATTGTTGCCTCGACGTGGGCAAAAAGAAGATTCTTTCTCCTCTTCGGATCCCTCGTTCTCTATCTCGTGGCCTGGGGGATTCTGAGCCGCAATCTTGGCCTTGTGACGACCTATTTTGTGCTGCTTCCTGTTATTGTTACAGCCTGGCTTTACGGCACCCTCGCTGGAGCCTTGGCTGGATTGGTAGGACTGATCTGCAATACGCTTTTGCTGCTCCATTTAGAGGTAAATGGGGCAGGCCTCTATTCGGCCAGCCCAATCCGTATCGTTCAAGGCATTGTGCTGATCTTCGCAGCCGGCGTGATAGGACGTTTGAGTGAGCTGTACCATCATCTCAGGATTCAACGAGAAACCGCCGAAATAGCGGAAAACAAGCTGGCAGAGAGCCAGGAGCGGTTTCAGCTCTTGGCCGACCTCTCGCCTTATCCTATATCCATCCTCGACAGCGGAGGCCATTATATCTATCTCAACGCCAAGTTTGTCGAGACTTTTGGATACACCCTAGACGACATTCCGACGGGGGAGGATTGGTTTCGCCAAGCCTACCCGAAAAAAGAGTATCGCGAACAAGCCCGTAGACTCTGGATCTCTGATGTCAAAGCCAGCACGATCGGTGAAATAAGCTCGAGAGAGTTCACTGTAACATGCAAAGACGGGACTATGAGGGATGTTATCTTCAAGCCCATTTCTCTGAAGGATAAGAGGCAGTTCGTCGTTTATGAGGACATCACAGCCCGCAAGGAGGCCGAAGAACGCCTGCAGTACAGCACGCTCTACGATACTCTCACAGGTCTTGCAAACAGGGAGCTGCTCAAATCTCATCTCCGACAGTCTATTCATCGAGCGAGACGGGATAAAAATCATCAGTATGCCCTTCTCTTTTTGGATCTAGACGGATTCAAATATATCAACGACAGCCATGGCCATACTGTGGGAGACAAGCTGCTGCTGGCTACCGCTCAGAGACTCAATGCCCTGACTCGCCCAACGGACACGGTCGCTCGCCTAGGGGCCGATGACTTCGCCATAATCCTGGACGACATTCACAATATGATCGAAGCGACCATCGTTGCCGAGCGCATTCTCTCCGATCTGAAAAACCCCGTCTCGATCGAGGGTCTCGAAGTTCAGTCTTCGGTGAGCATTGGAATCGTTCCCGCCTCGAAGGGCTACGCCGAAGCCGAGGATGTGCTGCGGGATGGTGACATCGCCCTGCATCGAGCGAAAACCCACGGAAGAGCCCGGTATGAGGTTTTTGATGTCGAGATGCGTGAGAATATCAACAGACGCATCAATATGGAAAATGACTTGAGATCGGCTCTCAAGAGGCAGGATTTTGCGGTACATTACCAGCCTATCTGGTCTCTCCAAACCGATAAACCCGTGGGCTTCGAAGCTCTCATAAGGTGGATTACGGAACGTATTGTATCGCCGGCTGAGTTCATTCCGCTCGCCGAAGAGACGGGCTTGATTGTGCCTCTTGACCACTGGCTCATCAGTCAGGTTTGTCATCAGGCCCACTGCTGGCGAAAAGAGATTCAGATCATAGAGGATTTTCAATTCAATGTGAATCTCTCCAGTCGCGACTTTGGATCACAACCCGATCTGGTGGAGGTTGTGGAAACGACCCTTGGGGCGACCGATTTGAATCCGCGATGCCTTCGATTCGAAATTACCGAGAGCGCGATTATGAAGGATATCGATAATGTCATCGCGACCCTCTCAACGCTGAGAGAGATGGGAATCGGCATCGATCTCGACGACTTCGGTACCGGCTATTCCTCTCTGAGCTATCTGCATCAGTTTCCTGTCGACGGATTGAAGATTGATCGCTCCTTTACTATGAGCATGAGCGACGACAAGAAGAGCCTTCGGATTGTAAAGTCGATCATTACGATCGCTCACGATCTGGGCCTGGAGGTGATTTCTGAGGGTGTCGAGACTGCAGAGCAGCTTGCCATACTGAGGGGATTAGGGTGTGACAAAGTTCAGGGATACCTCCTGTCCCATCCCCTTGATGGAGATGCATCGGAGCAGTTTATCCGAGAGCTTGCTTGATTCTCAAGCTTGAGACTCAAGAATCTTGAGCAGGAGTTTTCCTAAACTTCAAGCTCAAGCATTCCCATGCTTGAGCAGGAGTTTTCCTAAACTTCAAGCTCAAGCATTCCCATGCTTGAGCAGCATTCCCATGCTTGAGCAGGAGTCTGCATTTCGTTAAGATTCCATTAGCATAAAATTGTAATGAGGAGCTCGTCATGAAAGAAGTTGAAGTTGGAAAGGTCGCTGATTTCTTTCAAAAGATAGGGGTTGTTGCCATCGAGGTGACGTCGGGAGAAATTAGCGTCGGAGATACGATTCATTTCTTAGGCCATACGACAGATTTTTCGCAAAAGATCGATTCCATGCAGATAGAGCACGACTCCGTTCAGATAGCTAAAGCAGGGGATAATGTGGGAATCAAAGTCAGCGAAAGGGTTCGAACTCACGACCAGGTTTTTAAGGTTGTAGAGGATTAAGGGGCCACAGCCTATCTGTTCATTTATCTAGCGCCTGTTTATCTTG
>CAZLRN010000498.1:0-3400 GCA_964561715.1 uncultured Spirochaetales bacterium | reverse complement strand
CGACGAGCTCAACAGCCCGGATCCTGTTGTCTACGATATGGCCAAAGATGGCGGATTTGCCTACCTCTTCGGGCAAGTCAATTCCGTACCGGCAGCCTTTAGCGCGGGTTCCCTGGAACCCGTTGAAAGGTTTTACTACCTCCTAAAGCGAAAGTGTCCTAAGAACCTCGTTCTCTTTGTCATGCTGAGCACCCACGATGGCCGATCCGTACAGGGGCTCGGAGTTCAGCGGACCGACGGCCACATCTCGATCGAGCAGTTTTACCGGCTCGTGCAGGTGATAGAGAAGCGCGGTGGCAAATCCAAATACCGCTCGGTTCTCACAGGCGAAATACCCGCCGACACATTCGAGAAAATCTGCCTGGAGGCGGGTTGGGACGAGAAGAGAGCCTATACACTCTTTACCGATGAGCCGGTTGGAGCCGGCGGAAACCTACACCTCAAGCGACAGCCGGCCTCACGAGACGAGCTCCTTTCGGACTTGGCGCAGGCGGTCGGCGGCAAGGCGGATCAACTGAAATCGGTTCCGGCTGTTGACTTTTTTCTGCAGTGGGTTGTGGATGGGCAGACTCCCTATGAGCTGTGCTGTACCTCCCGCAGCGCTTTCGATACATCGCATCCCGACGGCAAGCCGCTAACGCCGCAGGAAGAGGCGGAGCGGTTGGCCCTGGCTCAGCTCTACGTACTGACTCTCGGCCAGGTCGTGCCGGCTATCTACTTCAACGACCTCCTCGGCCTGGAAAACGATTTTGAAACCTTCGAGCTCACCGGCAAACCGAGGGACTTAAACCGCCATAAGAACTATCTGCCCGAGACTGGACTGGAGGGCACGAAGGATGCCTTCACCTCGGCCTACATCAAAAAGATCAATGCCATTTTAGAGGCGCGCGTCAAGGATGAAGCCTTCTATCCCGGAAGCCCGGAGTTCGAGTTCAAGCCTTTGGGCGAGAGTGTTTTTCTCAACCACCCCTATGCTCGATCCAGCCACTCGTTCATCGTCGGCAACATCGGCGGCTCGAAGCAGAAGATCGCTCTGGACCTAAAGGGGCTGGAAGGGGTGAGTACAGAGACTTTGGCGACGCTCGAGCAGAGAGGGCTCGTGGATACCCTTAGCGGGCAGATCTACAGAGTGGGCAAAGGAGGCCTGATCGATATCGAGCTTTCGCCCTTCGAAGCGCTCTGGCTGAAACCGATTTGATTTAGCGGTTTGTCGATATGTCACGGCTCATCCTGATTCTGTCTGTAAGCGTCGGCAGCATAGCTGTTGGGTACCTCTTTCAGAGAACCCTGGTTTCATCAGGCGCTATCACGCAAAACCGACTTCTGGGCTTTTCCAAATACATCAAGATCCTGGCGTTTTTCTTTCTCAATCCCATTGCCATAATCAGCGCATTCTGGAAGCTTTCCCTTCAGCCTCTACGTCTCGTCATCTTTCCGATCCTGGGGATTTTTTCTGCCCTTCTGGGTGGAGCCGTAGCCCTGCTCTTTATCAAGGTATTCAGATTGCCACCGAAAAGGGCGGCATCGGTTTTCACCTCTGGAATGTTTACAAACGTGCTGACCTTTGGGGGGTTGATCGGATACGTGCTGTTCAGAGATTTCGGTTATCTGCTGGCCCAGCTTTTTACGATGCTTGTCGCCGTATCCTACTACCTCGTCGGCTATCCGGTTTCCAACAACATCGGCAAGGGTGAGAAGAGATACTTCAGAGTGGATCTCGAGGTGCTCAGGAGCAAGCCCTTTCTCTTTATTCCTCCTTTATCCATCGCAACAGGATTGATCCTCAATGCGCTAGGTGTCGTCCGTCCTGAGTTTTTCGGATCTCTTATCGGTGTTCTCGTGCCGTGTGTGTCGGCGCTTCTCGGTTTTTCTATAGGCATAACACTGAAATTCGCCACTCTCGGGGCTTACAGGAGAGAGATAGGCCTCGTGATGCTCATCAAGTTCCTGATCGTTCCGATTGTAATGATCCCTATCGGTCTGCTCCTGGGGTTGCACCACATCTCCGATGCCGTCCCGTTCAAGATGCTCGTCGTCCTATCCTTTATGCCCGTTGCCTTCAACGCCCTCGTGCCGCCGGCCATATTCGGATTCGATCTGGACCTCGCCAACGCCGCCTGGATCGTGACCACAGCAAGCCTGATCGTGATTATCCCAATTCTCTATTTTACGCTGACCTGATCTCTTCAACCCGCCTCCCGGCGGTCTACCCCGCCTCCCGGCGGTCTAGAGGAATTGTGACATTTATTGCGATGTGATCAGCCATCGAGAGCCTCGAGGCTCTTTTCGAGAACAGCAATCTGTTCCCGCAGATCTGTGACTCGTAAGCGTTCGGCTCGAACTATCTCTGCCGGCGCTCTGCTTACAAAGCTATCGTTTGAGAGTTTCTTCTGGCTCGCCTCGAGTTGCTTCAACATCTTGCTTTTCTGGTCTTCGAGGCGGGCTCTTTCTTTCTGTGGATCCAGCACCTCACCCAGAAAAATTTCAAAATCATCCCCTAGCTGCGTTGCTGCGTTTCTGGGCCTCTCGATGTCTTCTCCCAGCTCGAGACTCGACAGCTTTGCCACATAGACTATCAGATGCTCGTGACGTCTCAGAGAAGCCAGGGCCTCACCCGATGCTTTAACTGCGCCCGGAAGCGCTTTGCTCGGCGAGACCTGATACCGGGATCGCAGCTCCCGAAGCCGGCTGATCACGTTCTTGAGTCTTCCGAACTCCTCCTCGAGCTTGCTATCCTCCCATGCTTCCCACGGTGTGGGCCAGACAGCCAAAACGCACAGCTCGGATACAGGCAGCTTCTCGCAAACCCCCCTTACGGGCATCTGCTCGTTGAGATACCCCCATATCTGCTCCGTGATAAAAGGCACAAACGGGTGGAGCAGGCGCAGGATCTGGTCTAGAATCACACCAAGTATATGACGGGCGACAGAAGCTTTGCTCTCATCCTGGATACGCCGCTTGATGAGCTCCAGGTACCAGTCGCAGAATTCCCCCCAGAAAAAATCTCTAGCCACCGAAAGGGCCGCGGACGGGCGATAGCCTCGAAGATGCTCCGTAACCTCCCGAATTGCATAGGAGAGGCGAGAAAGAATCCAGAGGTCTTCAGATTCCAGGTGATCACGGTATAGGGGACTGAAATCCTGATCAACAAGATTTGTGAGGGCGAAACGCGCAGAGTTCCAGAGCTTGTTGCAGAAGTTTCGACCCACCTCAAAGCGGTCACTGATCACCTGGCTGGATGGAATCTCCGGCATGGTGCCAAGAACATCGAACTCCGCGTTGCAGGAGGTGCAGAGGTAGGTGAAAATCGTTTGTCCATGGCTGGCTTCGGCAAGGTCTATGGTCTCATTGCAGCTAGGGCAAATAGCTTGAACGGGCAGGCGAACGTCCTGCATACCGG
>CAZLRN010000497.1:0-3409 GCA_964561715.1 uncultured Spirochaetales bacterium | reverse complement strand
CCGTTGTTCCGCCCGCCACTGGAATCTGCCACCAGATCAATCTCGAGTATCTGGCTCGGGTCGTGCGGGCCAGCTCACAAAACGGTGAGAAAACGGCCTTCCCGGACACTCTGGTGGGGACAGACTCCCACACCACCATGATAAACGGCCTCGGCGTCCTGGGTTGGGGCGTAGGAGGAATCGAGGCCGAAGCTGCCATCCTCGGACAACCCATCTACATGCCCGTACCCCGAGTGATCGGTGTCCGTCTCACCGGCAAACTCGATGCGGGGGTCACGGCTACCGACCTGGTACTGACGGTAACGCAGATGCTGAGAGAGTACGGTGTGGTCGGGCGCTATGTGGAGTTCTTCGGCCCTGGATTGGACAACCTCGATCTTCCCGATCGAGCCACCATATCGAACATGTGTCCCGAGTATGGCGCAACGGCGGCCCTCTTCCCTATCGACGATATTGCACTGAGGTACCTCAAGAATACCGGACGCGAAGCGGAGCAGATCGCTCTGATCGACTCCTACACCAAGACCCAGGGGCTCTTTCGTGACAAAGACTCATCCGATCCGGAGTTTACAGCCACCTTCGAGCTGGACATGGGGAGCGTAGTTCCATCTATAGCAGGCCCCAAGAGACCCCAGGACCGCATATCCCTCGACAGATCGAAAAAGGCTTTCGAGGAGTTCGCAGCCGGCTCCGGAGTCTCAGCGAAGGATCTTGGCGGTGCAAAAACATCAGGATCCGGTGATAAAGAGGCCGATTCTCACGGAGTGAGGGTGAAGGCCGATGGCCGAGAGTTTATCTTGAATCATGGCTCCGTTGTCATTGCCGCCATAACCAGCTGTACGAACACCTCAAATCCATCGGTCCTGATCGGCGCCGGTCTCTTGGCCAAAAAGGCTATCGAGAGAGGCCTCGAGGTTCCGGGTTATGTAAAAACGAGCCTCGCCCCCGGCTCCAAGGTAGTAACGAGATATCTGGAGCTCTCCGGGCTGACACCCTACCTGGAGCAGCTGGGATTCTATCTCGTGGGATTCGGCTGCACCACCTGTATCGGGAACAGCGGCCCCCTTCAACCGGAAATCACCCGTGCCATTCAGGACAACAAACTGATTGTTGCCGCCGTTCTCTCCGGAAATCGAAACTTCGAGGGGCGCATCCACCAGGAGGTCAGGGCCAATTACCTGGCCTCCCCGCCACTGGTTGTCGCTTACGCTCTGGCGGGAAACGTCCACTTCGATCTCACGGCCGAACCCCTTGGGAGAGATCCCAATGGCGAGGCTGTGTATCTGAAGGATATCTGGCCCAGCCGGGAAGAAATCGAGGCTTTGATTGCGGAGAAGGTTTCTCCCGAGCTCTTCAAAGAGGAGTACGGCAACATCTATACCGGCAACGAGATCTGGAACAAGATCAGTTCCGAGGGCGGCCAAACCAAGCTGTACCCCTGGGATCCTGATTCGACGTATATTCGCAAACCAACCTACTTTGACAAGCTGATCCAGGACCACGGCAAGACGTCCCAAACCGCTCCTCCCGTGGAGGCGATAAGATCGGCCCGCGTACTGGCGGTGCTGGGCGACTCAATCACGACCGATCACATCTCTCCGGCCGGAGCGATCGCCAGGCGCAGTCCTGCTGCCGAGTGGCTCTTGGAACGAGGGGTGGAGATCGAAGACTTCAACACCTTCGGTTCGCGGCGGGGCAACCACGAGGTGATGATCCGAGGAACCTTCGGCAATATAAGGATTAGGAACAGGCTTGTCCCGGACATCGAGGGTGGATACACCCTCTACCTTCCGGATGGCACGGAGATGAGCATTTACGAGGCGGCCCGGAAATACGCAGCCGACGGCGTTCCCCTGATCGTATTCGCCGGCAAAGACTACGGGATGGGCAGCTCGAGGGACTGGGCGGCCAAAGGAGCCATTCTCCTCGGCGTCAAGGCTGTCATCGTCGAAAGCTTCGAAAGGATCCACCGCAGCAACCTGGTGGGAATGGGTGTCTTGCCGCTGCAGTTCAGAGAAGGTGAAAATATCGAAAGCCTCGGGCTTACAGGCAGAGAGTCCTTCGATATCGAGCCTGTCCACCGGCCCAAGCAGGAGCTGCGCGTATCTGTTCACGGCGATAAGGAGTTTGAGTTCACCGTCACAGCCCGCATCGACAGCTCCATCGAGCTGGAATACTTCAGAAACGGCGGCATTCTCCACACCGTTTTAAAGCGCCTCGCCCAGTAGACGATTTATTCCCAGACTCTTCCCAGTATGACCTCGCCCTTCGCATTATCACCGGATCTTGGCGAGCCGGAGCGAATCCTTTATAGTTTTTCCATATCCAGCACAGCCTCAAATAGAGAGAAGAGAAGAGGTGCGATGAAATGAAGAAGTATGTGTGCGACATCTGCGGATACGTCTACGATCCTGCCGAAGGAGATTCGGATTCGAATATCCCGGCCGGAACCGCTTTCGAGGACCTCCCCGACGACTGGCTCTGCCCTGTCTGCGGCGCCAGCAAGGCAGACTTCACCGTCGAAGAGTAAGCAAGCTTCATGATCGATCCCCACGCGCACTTGAGAGACTGGAGTCAGCGCAATAAGGAGACCGTGGCGCACGGACTCGAGGTAGCCTGGAAATCCGGGTTGGACGGAGTCTTCGAAATGCCCAACACGGACCCTCCCCTCACATCCGAAGCTAAAATCAGAGAGCGGATCGAGCTGGCGGACCGGATTCTCGAGGATCCTCAGTGCCCCTACGCCGGCATTTTCCACGGCCTCTATGCCGGCCTTACCGCCGATGAGAGACAGATCGAGGGGGTCATGAGAGCCTACGAGGAGCTCTTTCCCCGGGTTGTGGGATTCAAGCTCTTTGCGGGCCACTCCACCGGAAATCTCGGCGTCACTTCGCTGCAGGAGCAGCGGCAGGTTTTCCGCGCCCTCGCACGCCTCGGCTTTAAGGGTGTTCTCGCCGTACACTGCGAGAAAGAGGATCTCATGAGGCCGGACCTCTGGAACCCGGCCGATCCTGTGACTCACTGCTCCTCCAGACCCCCGGAGGCGGAGACAGAGAGCATTCGTGATATGATTCGGCTTGCCGTAGAGGAGGGTTTTTCAGGGACCCTTCACATCTGTCATATCTCGGTGGCCGAAAGTGTACGTTTCCTGCAGGAAGCAAGGGCTCGCTCGAGCTGCGATATCACGAGCGGTGTCACCCCTCACCATCTCCTGCTCTCATCGGAGCAAATGAAAGGGGAGAACGGTTTTCTGTTGAGGATGAATCCTCCGCTGAGGAGCGAGGAGAACCGGCGCACCCTTGTCAAATATCTCGTCGAAGGAAGAATTTCATGGATCGAAACCGACCATGCTCCTCACACCCTCGAAGAGAAGCGCTCAGGAGCCCAATGTCCCTCGGGAATACCGGGA
>CAZLRN010000496.1:0-3411 GCA_964561715.1 uncultured Spirochaetales bacterium | reverse complement strand
CCTTGAGCCAGTCGTTTCGGAACTGTGGAGTCATGAAGTATCGCTCCCAGGATTCCGCCGTATCCTTGATCCAGGTGCGTAGAAAGGGGACTTCGTACATGCTTCCGGAATCGGTCACGACCTTCCGGGCGGTTTCCGGACGGCTGTTGAGGAAGCCGGCAACGGCCCTGCCGTGATCTTTGATCAGGTCGTTGAGCTTGAGGATGACCTTGTCGGCAATAGCTTTCTCAGGGCCTCCGGGGATGGTCAGCCAGCCCCAGAAGATGATGTCCGGCAGATCGCCCGAGGCAAGCATCAGGTTGAACTGCTCGGTAACCTGTCCGGCGGGGGGATGCAGGTAGTTGACCTTCACCCCGGTCATCTTCATCGCCTCCTGGTAGGCCGGAACCTCGTTGTGACTGGTTCTCGTCGCTGCCGTACGGCTCGACAGGGAACACCAGAAGGAGAGCTCCGTGTCGGCTATCCAGCTCGGTCCCTTGCCCTCCATCTTCTCGCCGGCCATGCTCTCAGCCGGCTTTTCTGCCTTTCCGCCGGCCCAAACCGCCATGCCGGAGAGTAGAAGAAGCACAATGGCGAAGACGCATAACTTCTTCATTAAAAACCTCCTATAAGTTTTTTATTCGGTCTCTAATGGGGAGACCGTTTCTCGGGAGGGATTCCTCCCGTGGTGCCTATATAGCGACGGCGCCTCAGCGCCGTCAGTATACCCTTTTCAAGGCGTCTCTTTCTCGTTTCTCAATACTTCTGTTGATCCTCCTAACCCTTGATGCTCCCGATCAGCACGCCCTTGACGAAGTAGCGCTGCAGGAAGGGGTACAGAATCGTAATGGGAGCCATCGTTATGATTATTGTGGCGTACTGAATGGTCAGTCCGATCGGCTCCTCGTCAGCGCCGAGGTCGCCGGGGCTCAGCATGCTGCTCATGTCGCTGGCAATTAGAATCTCCCGCAGGATGAGCTGAAGGGGATAGAGGGTCCTCTCACGTAAGTAGACCATGGCCCAAAACCAGGAGTTCCAATGGTATACACCGTAGTACAGCACCATGACCGCCACGACCGGAAGGGCCAGCGGGAAGTAGATGCGAAAGAGGATCGTAAAATCATTGGCTCCGTCCAGCTTGGCCGATTCCTCCAGGCTCGCCGGCATCGCCGCAAATCCCGTCCGCATGATAATAAAGTTGAAGGTGATGATCCCGTGGGACAGTAGCAGCGCCCATCTGCTGTTGAGCAGGCCGATGTTTTTTACAAGCAGGTACACAGGGATGAGGCCTCCGGAGAAGAACATCGTGAAAACGATCAGGCGCATGATGATATAGCGGCCCCAGAGATGATTCCTCGAGAGAGCGTAGGCGGCGAACGAGGTCAGGATGATGTTGATCGTCGTTCCTCCTACGACGTATATGAGGGTGTTCATGTAGCTGATACCGATGATGGGATTCTCGAAAACCCGCCTGTAGGCGCCTAAGGTCAATCCCGTAGGCCAGGCGAGGGAGCCCCGGGCTACGGCAACGACCCGGGGATTGCTCACCGAAGCGACCAGAACGTACCAGAAGGGGTAGAGCATGGTGATGCAGAGCATACCGAGCAGAAGATAGTTTGCCACATCGAAGATGCGTCCGCCCAAAGTGATGTATCTGCGGCTCACTCGCCACCTCCCGCGGCAACAATGTTCCGATCCGATCCTACCATAGGCTCGTCTCCCCCACGCGGCGGGCCAGGCGGTTGACTGCTACCAGGAGAGAGAAATTGATCAGGGCGTTGATCAGCCCTACCGCGGTGCTGTAGCTGAAATCGGACATGATCAGCCCCCGACGGTAGACAAATGTGCTGATTACGTCCGCGGTCTCGTAGGTGAGGGCGTTGTACATCAACAGGATCTTTTCGAATCCCACGGTCATCATTCGCCCCATGCGCATGATGAAGAGAATGACCGTTGTCGGAAGCAGGCCGGGCAGGCTGATATGCCACATCTGGCGCCAGCGACCGGCACCGTCGGCTGATGCCGCTTCGTAGAGCTCGGGATTGATCGAAGTCAATGCCGCCAGATAGATGATGGAGCTCCATCCCGTGGTCTGCCAGATGTTGGAGGAGACATAGAGGGTTCGGAACCAGCGGGGATCTGTAAAGAACGGAATGGGTTCCGCTATGACCAGTGTAAGGAGACGATTGACAACCCCTTCACGGCTGAGGAAATCCATCATCAATCCAACGATAATGACAACCGAGACAAAGTGGGGAAGATACGTGATAGTCTGCACGATCCTTTTGTAGCCCCTATGATAGACGTCATTCAGCAGAAGCGCCAGGATGATAGGGGCAGGAAACTGAAACACCAGGTTGTAGATGTTGATCAAGAGAACGTTTCGAATGAGACGCCACGCGTAAACGCCTTTAAAGAAGCTCTCAAAGTGCTTGAAGCCGACCCAAGGACTCCTCCACATACCCATTGTCGGGATGAAATCCTTGAATGCGATGACCAGGCCGTACATCGGGGCGTAGTGAAAGACGATATAGAATGCAATAACCGGAATCAGCATGATGTACAGATAACGGTTTCGTACCAGCTCTCTTCGCGCTCTCGGGATGAAAGGCAACTGATCTACGCTTTGCAATACGGGATTGACTTTCGCTTTCATCGTATTCCTTGAATTTTCATCATACAGGTAAGGGGGCTAGAACACTTAAGGTTTTTAAGGCAGCGATAAAGGATTCACGCCAGCCCTGCATCGCAGAAACATGTTTTCGCTTTTAAAAGCTGAACGATGAATTATAACGCCGTAATTTCCTGAATGCAAGTTAAATTATTTATAGTTAATTCCTAAATATTAATGTTTGTTCTTACCGCCCCTGGGACAGGCCTCTCAAATAGGCGGAAGAGGCCACGGGCAGCGATACCTTCCGTAATCCTTGACGGTTGTCGCTTAAAAAAAGATCCTTTTAAAACACCAAACGTTTGATTGACGCTTCATATAAGAATCAGAAAGAGCGTTTATCAATCCACTCGTGCCGGACGGATGTAAAGCTGTGTATCTGGTAGGGAGCGCCCTCCGGGACGCCCTCTAACAGATGCCATGGATGGCGCAAGCCGTCAGCCTGGGAGGGATGGCACGAGGGATGCGAGAGGCGCGGCAGAAGGAAAGAACGCATGTTCCCGTTGCCGGCGGGAGTGGCGTGGTAAAAAAGGCTAGTTGTTAGGTTATTGTCCTTAACTCCTTAAAGGCGATAGCAGATGACCGTAACCTGCACTGTGGCGCTACGTGCGACCACATCACTGGGTCTGGTAAGAAAGCCTGCTAGTATCGGCTTTCTCCTGCTGCACCCGTACCAATGATATGTGTGCCCATCGGCAAAACCAATCCTTGGGACCGCGAATAGTGGTGTGGATACAACGCATAACCACCAAGGTATCCTG
>CAZLRN010000495.1:0-3470 GCA_964561715.1 uncultured Spirochaetales bacterium | reverse complement strand
GAATTTATCCATTTGACCTGGGTGGATTTTGGATTGATGCTGCTGCTCGGCCTGGGCAATGGATATATCAATATCATCTTGTTCACCTGGATCCAAACTCACACTCCCAAAACCATGATGGGCAGGATAATGAGTCTGTTGATGCTTTCGAGCGCTGGTTTGGTGCCGGTTTCTCAAGCCATATCAGGGGCGGTCGGTGCGTGGAATTTGCTCCTGCTGTTTGTTGGAGCAGGTGGGCTGATTGTGTTGGTTACGAGCTGGACAGCCCTGCAGCCGGCCTTGGTAACTTTTAGCGAGAGCTTGTCAGGGGAGGACTGACTCGAGCAGCAGACAAACTGTCGTCTGTGCCACCCATGCTGCGTGCAATCAAAGCTTCCGGCTTTTCCTTACGGTTATCGCGAGGAACACAACTCTTACATCCGTGCTGCCGCGTTGCCTTTTTATTAATTTTTTTTAGAGCTCCTCTTGACAATAGGCAGGCATACTTTGATATAATGAGTAAGAACTCAGTGAGTAATTACTCAGTTAACCGATGAACAAGAGAGCCGAGTCCAAGCAAAAGACACGATTCACCTTGATGCAAGCTGCGCGGGAGGAATTTGTAGCCAACGGGTTCTTATACGCAACTACCGCAGATATCGCAGCAAGAGCCGGCGTCGCCCATGGAACCCTCTTTCTGCACTTTCAGACAAAGAGAAACCTCATTCTTGAGATTCTCGATAGAGAATTTTTGGAAGTGACTGATGAGCTGCATCGCCTGCTATACGGGGACCACGACTTGGGAGAGCTTTTAGAGCGATATCTGGACTTTCTCGAACGCAGCGAGCCTTTCTTTGCAGTCGTCTGCCGAGAGATGCCCTACTACCCGATGAAACTGCGAAGACAGATTATGCTGCGGGAATCCGCTGTGCGTCATTACTTCTACAATGCCCTCGAAAGGGGAATTCGGAAAGGGAAATACAAAGACGTCGACATTACTATGGCGCTTTCGATGCTCTTCGAAACACTGCATTCCCTTCTGGCCAACAGAGAGCTCTTCGCCGATCAGGCAAGCGTGATAGCAGAAAAGAGGAAACCGATTGCAGAGAGTTTCAAAAAACTCATATCTATCTGAGGAGGATCATCATGGCAGATCAAAAGGTATGTGAGAGTTGCGGGATGCCCATGAGGGCAAAGGAGGAGTTCGGCGGCGGAAAAACGGATAACAAATACTGCGTGCACTGCTGCGACAATAAGGGAAACCTCAAGTCGTACGATGACATGGTCGATGGCATGGCCCAATTTATGATGAGGACCCAGGGTATCTCAAAGGAACAGGCTATCAAAGCGACCAAGGAACATCTGGCAAAGATGCCAGCTTGGTCGAATTACAAAGCTGAAAAATAATTCCACGGGGGATTGCTAATGTGATTTTTTCACAAACAATATTATGGCAATGGTAATTATATATATGGGAATGAGTTGCCTTGCTGACTGAGGAGCATTTCCCTTCCCGAGTCTCCCCGTCCGATTCAATCAAATGGCGGTCGGCAGTCGTAGCTCACGGCTACATCTTGTACCACACCGGCAGCTTCACGCAGGTGGTTCGCCTAAGAATCGGCGATAACTTTTCCACTATGACGAACGTCAAGCGCTTTTTCATCAGTATTACCATATTCATGGGCTGCTCGGAAATAGTCGAGCACTGAACAGCTTGATCATGAAAGAGCCGAGAAAAAGGGCGCTTCTGTATTGTCATGACATAATTGCGGGCTAGAGGGACAAAAACGCCTGGCTGGACAGAGAAAAAACCAGCTCCGAACCCTCGAAACGATCCTCCCACGAGTGGATGAGACTCCTATAGGCTATGCCGAGAGATAGGCCACCTTTGGCTTCTGTCTTCCCAAAGGCAGCACCGTCCAGAGAGAATTCGAAGACAACACCCAAAGACGCTGTCGGTGTGAAGCCTAGGAAGAGGCTATCTTCATCCTTGGGAAATGCCTGTATGTTCAAAAGCCCTAATCCGCCCTGGGGCAAAATAGCAAATTCCCGCAGCAAATTGAATCTGTATCCCAGCGAGAGGTCCAGCGTATACGCCGTGGTCATACCGCTGAAGCGTTCACCGTTGTAAGAGAAGGAGTTTCTGACAGTCCCCCAGTCGAGAAAGGTGAACGACGGCGTCAACACTATGTTCCTAAAGGAAAAAATTGGCAGCTCGTACAAGAGGCCAAATCGGCTCGAGAAATAGTTGCCGAAGCCGCCCATCGGAATGGCTTCGAAAATCCCAAAAGAGGCGCCGGAGTACCAGAGAAGAGGCGGCAGATCAGCGTGTATTGTGCTTTCCACGAATCGGCGGTACGGCGAGTCCGGGTATTTCGAAAGATAAGTCTCCGCGAGGCCGTTGAGCTGATAGCCGCTCCAAAACTCACCTTTGCCCTGGCTCAAAATGTACCTCAGAAACAGCTCGAGGAAATCCTTCTCATAGAGGGCGAGGTCTGTGTTCCGGATTCGTGACACAATATTGTCGTCGCCACCGAAGTAGCCATCGAAATAGTAGTACCGGGTGTCGTAGAATAGGCCGGACAGGTCCACTGTGCTCCGGGAGCCTGATTGTTTCCAGGATTCAACGGCGTTGGTGAATGTGTCCGCATCGAGTAGCCATACGTATTCACCTCGCCAAAAGTGAATCAGCCAGAGCTGGTACGGCGAAAGACTATGGCCGATGCTCGGTAGGTCGGCTTCGAGCATCTCCCGTCTCACGTCATCGAAAGGCCTGAAGTAGGCTATCTTCTCCGCCAAGACCGGTGCGGCCTTCCAAGTGGCAAGCAAAAGCAGTAACGCGAAAAAGGCCAACGATTTCGCGACCTTCCCCATGTTTCTGATTATAAGAAAAAGGAAGGCGCCATTCAATGGCATACAGAGCACCTTCGGTCCGCCACACTTTACTTCCCGCACCATTGGTGATAATTTTATTTTTATACCATGAGGATTCAGGGGTGGTGCCATGAGGCGCAGAGTTCTCCTGGGTTGTAGACTGAACGTATCGCATCTGTGGCTAAAATCAGTTGCCACGACCCATCCACGTAGTAATCCATCCACAAGCATACTGCGAAAACCTTAAAGCAAGATGGGGCACCGGCCGCCAGTAGCGCCCCCCTGAATGGAGTCAGCTAGTCCTTCGACCGCATAGTTGCAGGGAGGCCAGTTGCCGTGACTTTCGTTGAGCAGGAGGCGTAGCCGGGCTATTGCGCCGGTGTCAAGAGTGAAGGGGTCGAAGCACTAGCTTGGGAGCAAGAGAGAAGAGAGAAAAGAGAGAGGAGGCCTGTGATGATCACATACAGATTCAAGAATTGGGCGAGCATTGCATTTTTCCTGTTCCTGACTCTGGGTATGCTTGGCGCGGGTGGCAAGAGGGAGTCAGCGAGCAGCGCAGGTAGGGGAAAGTACCTGGCGGAGAGGGGCCTGATCTCACCGCCGGGCGAGATCCACGA
>CAZLRN010000494.1:0-3506 GCA_964561715.1 uncultured Spirochaetales bacterium | reverse complement strand
GCAGTCAGGTCCATATGGATTTCATGGTCGGATCCGATCGCTTGGACGTCGTGGGTATTACGGAGGCGGGGGGGAGAGAGCCCATCCTTCGTCAGGGTGAGTGGGCTATCTGAGGAGGATCGGCATGAAGAAACGAAGACTCAAACCCTTCAGACCAGTTTATCCGTCACCTGCCGCCCTCGTTACATCCGTTGACCGAGAGGGCAAAGCCAACATCATCACACTCGGCGAGGTTTTCAACATCAGTATTCGGGAGCCTGTTATCGTCGGAATTGCCATTCGGCCCGCCACATACTCTCATGGGTTGATCAGCCAATGCATGGAGTATGCTGTGAATTTCCCAACGGTCTCTATTCTGGAAAAAGTGGACGGATGCGGGTTGATCAGCGGCCGGGGAGGTGTGGACAAGTTCAGCCGCTTTGGCCTGACGGCCCTGCCCGCAGAAGAGATCAAACCGCCTCTAATTGCCGAATGCCCGGTCAACATCGAGTGCCGTGTGATCGGTATCCAACGTATTGGGGACCATGACCTATTTCTTGGCGATGTGGTGGCCATGCACGTGGACGAGGACAAGGTCGACGAAGAGGGCAAGATCTTCACCGAGAGGCTAAATGGATTCGCCTATGTCGGGCGGGACTACTACTCTTTCGGGAAAAAAATCGGCGTGCGCAGTTTCAGCGCTGACCGGAGCGCCTCCGGCTCGGAGCGAAGTCCCAGAAATTGGCAGTGAGGAACGCGGAGCCGCTTCGCCTAGAGCTCGGCAAAAGGCAGGGCCATAACACCCTCTCCGAGGGGCAACCGGATGTCTCCCGGATGGATCAAGAAGCCGGATTCCGCCCGGGACCCCATGTCTCTCTGGAAGATCCTTATAGAGGAGGCCATAGCAGGCCGCGGGGTAGAGGAGATCTTCACCTCAAGAGGAATGAGCCTATCCCCGTGCTCGACGAGGATATCCACTTCTGACCCGGCGGATGTGCGCCAAAAATGAATCTGCGGATCGATCCCCCGGTGAGTCAGGGTTTTGAAGATCTCCGAAACTACAGCAGTCTCGATGAGGATGCCGCCCAAAGGCCCGGAGGCCGCGTGAGCGGGATCTTTGAGTCCCGTGAGATAACAGAGCGTTCCAACATCCATGAAGTAGACCTTTGGTGTTTTAACTAATCGTTTGCCCACGTTGGCGAAGTAGGGGCGCAGAATGATCACTTGGTATGTGGCTTCTAGAACCGACAGCCAAGATCTGGCCGTGTTTACGGCCACTCCGATATCCCTAGCAAGGTCGGTGATGTTGATCAGTTGGGCACTGCGTGCCGCCAGGGCTCGGACGAAGCTCTGGAACTGGTGCAGATCCCCGACCTGTCTCAGGGTGCGAATATCCCGCTCGAGATAGGTCTGTACGTACCCGGCGTGCCATAGCGAGAGGTCCCGCTCAGGATCGGCCACTACCTCGGGATACCACCCCCGAAGGAACTGGGACCAGAGGTTTCGCTTGGTCTTTTTTTCCTTCGACTCATCGGCGATCCCCTTCTCCCATGGAAGGGGAGCATGCGCTTGCCCGAGGGCCTCGCGCTGCGACATGGGAAGGAGGCGCAGTATGGATGCGCGACCGGCCAGGGATTCGGAAATTTTCTCCGCCAGCAGGAGGTTCTGCGAGCCGGACAGCAGGTACTGCCCGCGGCGATCCCGATAGGCATCGATTCGTTCCTTGACGTAGGGCAGGAGTGCCGGAGCGTATTGGACTTCGTCGAAAATCACCGGAGGTGGGAACCTCTCGAGAAAGCCACGGGGATCCTCCAGGGCAGAAGCCCTCACATCGGGAAGCTCGAGAGAGACGTATCCGTACTCGGCGCCGAAAAGGTACTTCAGGAGCGTCGTCTTGCCAGACTGCCTGGGACCGGTCAAGACGACTGCTGGGAACTCTCGCGCGGCTCTCGAGAGGACCGGCTCTAAGGAACGGTTGATGTATGAACCCAAATGAATTCCTTTCATCTTGCAATTATGCATTTTAAATGCATAATTGCAAATCAAAGAGAAAGCTTCTTGTCATGAATATTGGAACCCGGAGCCTGAGGAAGGGAAGTGATTTACCAGCAATCTCAGATGGGAGTACAGCTGCTGCCACAGAGATGAAGGCAAATAAATACGGGTAGGATAGAGTGTAGTTTTATTCTGCTGTCCTCACGAGGCGCAAACCGAGATTGTAGTTCCAGTATGATGGATTGTGGCTGTAGCGATCGGTCACTCGCACAGCCTTGATGTTGTTGTGCCAGCTTCCGCCCCGAAACACGCGGAGAGAGCCCTTAAGAGAACCCTGGAGATCGTTCTGCGGAGCAGCGCTATAGCTATCATACAGATCCCAACACCACTCAAACACGTTCCCGCTCATATCGTACAGCCCGAGCTCATTCGGTTGTCTCTGGCCGATTTCATGAGTCCTGCGCTCCGAGTTGGCATTGAACCAGCTCACATCCCTCGCACTGTTACTCCCGGAATACGTAAAATCTCCGCTCTTGTTGCCGCCCCCAGCCGCGTACTCCCACTCCGCCTCCGTAGGCAAGCGGTAGCCATTGGCCGAGAAATCGCAGAAAATATGGCCGCTGCCCCCGGAGTAAACTGGAGTCAGTTTTGCTCTTGCACTCAGGGCATTGCAGAAACTCAAGGCGTCATACCATGTCACATTTTCTACGGGCAGGTTATCGCCTTTGAAAAATGAGGGGTTTGGGCCCATTACCTCCTGCCATAGTTTCTGTGTCACTTCGTTTCTGCTGATATAGAAAGGTTTGCTGATCGTTACGGCGTGTATCGGCTTCTCATCCCATTCCCCGCTCTCACTGCCCATGCGAAAGGTTCCGGCCTCCACAAGTACGAAGTTGTCATGCATCGGAGGGGATGGCCATTGAGTAGCGAGCAGGAGCAGAGCGGCCGATGCGGCAAACAGGAGGAAAAGGAAGATTCCGAGGGATAACTTGCGGGCTTTTGTATTCGCCGAGCCCGGCATTTTGCAGATTGCTGCTAATGTTCTTGCGGTATTGAAATGACGCGCCGAATCCAAGGGAATCTCCTCTGCGACGCATGAAATGTGTTTAATGTCGATACGATGCCGTGTTTTGCTATTCGTTGTCATAGAAAAAGGATAGAGGCCGGTGTTCGGGTGCAACAATGGTAAGAAGTATTCAATTTCAAATAGTTTGAAAGGAAAGGTAGGCTACTAAATTTTTACCATGCAGCTTGTGCTCCCCTCTCTGTTGCCCTACAATGGCAGGGATTCCGTATCGCAAGTGTTCGTGACGCAAGGGCCCATGACATAAGTGTCCGTGGCACAGGGCGCGGCCAATCGCGCCGAGGCTACGGCTTTTGCGGTACGCGAGGGGATGGTCGACTGAGAGCTAGGGTTCGGATTGCAGGGCGGATCGTAGCCCTCCGCTACTTTGGCAAGCTCGCCTTTGGTCACCTCTTCGACAGCACGGGCAGGGTCCAGTTTGCCCTTCAGAGGAACCAGCTCGAGGATC
>CAZLRN010000493.1:0-3518 GCA_964561715.1 uncultured Spirochaetales bacterium | reverse complement strand
TTGATCTCGTCGAGGGGAAGCACCCTTGGTGAAGCCAGCCTCAGCAGCAGCCGTATAACTTCGATAAGCCGATTTCCTTCTTCCATATCGAAGTTCTTCTTTCCTATCTCCTTCCAGAGGTATTTGATGGCATCCATACGCATTATGGCTAGCTCACCGCTGGAGAGGAGATGGAAGAGGTCGTCGACGATCATCCTGAACCCCCCCTCGCTCATCGGATTGAGATCGGGCTGGGATTCGCTGAAGGTCGTGTAGATAAAAAACTTCTTCCCGAATATCTCGTCGTCCCGCTCTTCGAAGATCTCCGCGTACCTCGTATCTACTCCAATAGATACGAGAAGGCCGGCCATGCTCTCTCCGGCCCTGCCCGCAGGAACCTTCTGCTGTGGTTGAATCATCGAATCACGGAGGATTCGGTTTTCTTCGATCCTGTTCTCTTGCAGATACCTGCGGAAGGCGGCAAAGATTCTTCCATCTGCTGCAGTCAAGCCCTGGTCGTTTCTGACCTTGAAGTAGATCGAAAGAAACCGGACGAGCCGGGTGTCGAGGGTTTTGAGCCCCTCCGATTCGAAATGCTGATTCATCCGATTGACAGACGCCGCGGTTGAGTCTGGGGAGTCGGCGCTATTGCCATCAGAAGGGGCGATGTACCTGCGCATGCCTGTAAAGAGAGGAAACGGTCTGGGGCGAAAGGTTCTGTCGAGGATGCGCTCCGCTTTGAGTCTTTCGTATTCCTTCGGAGACACGATGATAAAAGCTGATCCATCATCCTCGCCTCTTCTGAACGCTTCGAGCGCCTCGTTGTCGATATCGAGGTGGTTTACGACAAAGTCGAGCATGACGGCGAATCGTTCTGAGAGCCGGCGCACATCTTCGGTCGTTCCGAAGCGGGGATCGACTTTCGCTCTGGATTTCTGGGAAAAACCTCCATCGTTGAAGTGGGAGTTGTAGACGGCGTCAAGACGGCTGATGACGCTCTCTACAAAATCGGATTTCTCGATCCGGATGTCTCTTCTGTTTTTTTCGAACCAATCGGGCAGATCCTGAGACTCCAGCGTGCCTCGCAGCTCTTCGAATTCGTCACTCGTGTATCGATTTCGATTGAGAGCACCTGTTTGTTCGAGGTAGCTGACCAGATTGGCTGCGCCCCCAGGGGTGAGCAAATCGAGGAGGTCCTGGGGCCACAGGTCGGCGTGGCTCATCAGTCGTTCGGGTAGGATATGAATGCCGTTGACGGACGGGAAGTACCTCGCCAGGGTCTCTCCGAGGGTTTGCAGGGTAGGGACGGCGTCTTCGAAAACGTTGTCCGGATAGCAGATAGCAAAGACCTTTCCGGCAAGATGAGCGTAGGGATCTTTCGGATCGAAGCTGGCGCTACGCCGGATCGCCTCCTCCGAAAGGGATTCGAGATAGCGATTGAGGGCATCGACGAGATACCGGTAATGGCGTCTTCCGAGCTCTTCTTTAGTATAGAGCCCATCGAGGAGAGATTGAATGCGGGCCAGAGTCTGCTCTGCAGCCTCTTCTCCGTGAATCGCGGCAAGAATCTCTTTCAATTGATACCCCCCTTGGCTCCCGTGATTCAATGCACAGTTTTGTTATTAGAATATCAGCACTGCCCGGCAGAAACAACCGACGCAACGTTTTCTCGGATTGGGATTGAGTGTACTTATTCGACATTCTCCAATAGAATGATGGGATCAACGGAAATTGATCTCGAATCGGGATAGAGTAGGATCGAGGCGGGGTGTGGAAACAGCGGATGTTGTGGTGATTGGTGCGGGTGTCGTCGGGCTTTCAGCCGCCTATGAGCTTGCCCGTGCCAGGATCGGACGGATTGCTCTACTTGAAAAAGAGGAGCTTCCTGGAATGGGAAGCACGGCAGCCTGCACTGGGGGGATCAGGCTACAATTCTCCGGTAAGGCGAATATCAGATACTCTCAGTATAGCTTGAAGAGGTACACCCATTTTGTAGATGAGCTCGATGTGGACGTCGAGCTCAAAAGCAACGGCTACCTCTTTCTGCTTCCAGATCAGGATCAGATACCCCGCTATGCCCAAGGCCACGAGCTGCAGAACTCCCTCGGGGTTGCCAGTCGATTCGTGGATCCCAAGTGGATCGCTGATATCGCGCCCTTTCTCGATCTCGAAGACATAGTGGCAGGCAGTTTTTGTCCCCAGGACGCCCATGCTGATCCGGCAAAGGTATGCCAGGCGTATTTGAGAGGATTGAGAGCATTGGGGATCACTGCCCAGACGAATCGCGAGGTAACGGGTATCGATGTGAACGGTAGCCGAGTAACAGGTGTCGACACAACCAGCGGCCCCATTTCTTCGCAAGCTGTCGTCGACTGCGCTGGTCCCTTTGCCGATCGCGTTGCAGCCATGGCCGGCCTAAAGCTTCCTCTCACTCCCCGAAAGCGGCATGCCCTTGTTATAAAACCTCCCTTTGAGATGAGGGATTCCCTGCCCCTCATTATAGATAGCGGCAGCGGCTGGTATATCAAAGCCGAACCCGGAGGAATTGCCCTGATCGGGGGCACCGATCGAGACGGGACAATCACCACTGATGCGCTGATGGAGGAAAACACCGTGGATAGGATCCTTGAAGCGGGAATCCAGCGCAGTCCAGAGCTGGGGGGCGCTGGTTTGATCAGAACAATTGTCGGATCGAGGTGCATGTCTCCGGATGACAATGCCCTGATCGGTGCCTATCCGGGTCTGGAAGGCTTTTACTGCGCCGCGGGTTTCAGCGGGCATGGCTTTATGCACGCCCCCGCTGCGGGAGTTGCCCTTGCCGAAGTCATAACAAGAGGCCAGAGTGATTTTCTCGATTCTGCCAGCTTTGACCCAGGGCGCTTCGGTGACGGTGCGAAAATCAGCAGAGAAAGCTATGTATTCTGAGGGAGCCTCGGGTTTGACCCGCAGAGGCATAACTGCTTGGATTGCTATTTTTCTTTTGCTTGCAGCGTGTTTCTCGTGGGGGGACGATAGGATCGACGGGCTGGTAGACGAGGCACTGGCAAAGCTCTCGATTGGAAGCCCGTCCCCCACGGTAGTGAGTCTAGGCAATTTCACCTACGCAGACAAGCAGCTGGGCAGCAGCTGCTCCCGTTACCTTCAGGAGCTTATCGGTTCGGCTCTGGCCCGCAACCCGCGCTTTGAGCTCTTTGCCCGGGACAGGCTGGAGCAGATTCTGGAGGCCATGGAGCTGAACCTGAGTGATCTCGTTGATCAACAATCCTCGACCCGAATTGGGGCCCTCAAGGGTGTGCAGGCGCTTTTAAGCGGCAGGTTTTTCGACGCGGGGTCGGTGGTCAGGGTGTTTCTCGAGTTGGTGGAGATCGAGACGGGCCTCGTCCGCAGTAAAACCTCTGTCGCCCTGCCTCGAGCCTGGATGCCCGCCGGTCTTGAGATTGCCCCTGACAACTACTCGGATGCCCTCCTCGTTTTGGAAGAGCTGCAAGAGATTCAAAATGCCGACAACAAGAGCTTCGTTGTAAAGGCCTGGACAGCCC
>CAZLRN010000492.1:0-3519 GCA_964561715.1 uncultured Spirochaetales bacterium | reverse complement strand
AGGAAGTATTTTGGACTTGACAACGGTCACATCATATCAGAAATGCGGACTAAAGACGCTTGACAAGCGTCACCGGTCAGTCGATACGAATAATTTCGGCGGATCGGACAGCCTCGAGGACCATCTGATTCAATTTCAAATCCCCATAGGATTCTGTCAAGACGGCCATCTCTGGATGTGTCAGGGGATGGGGTGATGCGAAGAGAGTACAACAGTCAGGATAGGGAAGAATCGAGGTTTCATAGGTCCCAATCTTCTTGGCAATCCTGATGATTTCTTCCTTATCCAGTCCGATAAGGGGCCGAAAGACCGGTAACTTCGACTGGCTTTCGGTGAAGGTCATGCTCTGAAGCGTCTGACTTGCTACCTGTCCGAGGCTTTCACCGGTAATCACACAAGAGGCCTTATTTCGCCGAGCCGCCAGGGAGGCGATCTCCATCATGCTGGCGCGGCTGAGAAGGGTCACCTCGTCATCCTTAGCCTCCTGTTTGATCTTGAGCTGAATCTCAGTGTACGGAACAACATGCAGGCTCAAAGTTGGCAGGTAGCTGCGGAGTGTCCTCGCCAGACTCTCTACTTTCTCTTTTGCCGAATCGGCTGTAAAGGGGGGAGTGTGGAAGTAGATGCAATCGATTCGAAGCCCTCGTTTTGCCATGAGATACCCTGCAACTGGAGAGTCGATGCCTCCTGAGAGGAGGAGAAACCCTCGGCCTGAACACCCCACGGGTAATCCGCCTACACCTTTTGTCTCTTTATCGTATAGATAAGCGGAATCGCGAATCTCGACATTCATGATCCATTGGGGGTCTTTGAGGTCGACGGTAAGATCGGGGCGTTTGGCTCTGATGACATCTCCGAGCAGACTGGCAATCCCGTAGGAGTCCAGGGGAAAGCTCTTGTCCGTCCTGCGCGCTTCGATTTTGAAGGTGCTGTCGTGAGGAGCAAACTCGTCGGTGAGCTCCAATGCCGTTTGCTTTATAGCCTCAATGTTCTTTTCTGTTTTTCGAGCCTGAGAGAAACTCATGATTCCGCATACCCGAGTGAGCAATCTTTGAGCGAATTGAAGGTTTTCCTCATCGACGCGAAGGTAGAGTCTCCCGTTTCTGATTGTAACGACCGTCGAAATTTCTTTGAGCTGTTTCTCGATGTTGGCCTTGAGCTTCTTGAGAAAGAAGGATCGATTCTCACCTTTGAGAGAGATTTCACCGTATTTAATCAGAAAGAGGCCCCGCATGATCGTAGTGTACTGCTCCTGGAATCCAATGTAAATCTGGGAGACGGCGACTTGCGTTAGTGCGCGATTTTGAGCAGCCTGGGTATCTCCTTCTTCATCACCTCTATCAGATGGTTCAGTTCGTCTTCTGAGGTCGTCGGGCCTATGGAGATTCGAACTGCAGATGAAGCATCCCGGGGGGAGATCCCCATGTTCGTTAGAACCCGGCTGCGATCCTTCTTGCGAGAGGAACAGGCCGAACCGGTGGACAGGATGATGCCCTGTTCTCCCAAAACACGGACAATGACCTCTCCGGGTATCGGAGGAACGGTGATTTTAAGAATATAGGGAGAAAAGGATTCTGCCCCCACTCCGGCCATCCGGACGGCGGGTATGGATTTGACGCCTTCGATGCCTCGAAGCTCAACGATAAGATGGTTCATCAGGGCCTCCGCCCTCGCGGAGTTTTTCTCGATGTGCCCGACATTCATCTTCGCGGCATGGCTGAATCCCATGATTCCAGGCAGATTCTCTGTTCCGGGCCTTATCCCAGTTTCCTGTCCCCCGCCACGGTAGAGGGGCGCTACGGAGGTGCCTCTGCGGAGGTAGAGAGCCCCTACCCCTCGAGGACCCCGCAATTTGTGGGCGCTAAGGGACGCCGCTTCAACCCCCAGCTCGGACAGATGGAGTGGAATCTTTCCAAAGGCCTGAACCGCATCGGTGTGGAGCAGGACAGGGCGACCGATCCGCTTGGAGTGGCTCCTTACAATCTCGACGACATCCGCTACAGGCTGAATCGTTCCGGTTTCGTTGTTCACATACATTAGTGATACGAGTCGGGTCGATGGATTCAGTGCCTTTTCGATCCGTGTGGGATCGATAAAGCCGGTTTCTGAGGCCTCGATGATGCGGGCGGTGATGCCCCACTCGGCCAGATACCTGGCCGGAGAGTACACGGAATCGTGTTCGATCCCACTAATGACGATCTCGGGTGTACCGGAGGTCCGGCTCTTCTGAAAGTTCAAAACCGATGTGACAACGATGTTGTTGGATTCCGATCCCCCAGAGGTAAAAAAGATCTCCCCTGGTGAGCAGCTCACAGATACTGCGAGATCCTTCCTCGCCCTTTCGAGCTGCCTATTCGCCTCCCTACCCATGCTGTGTATAGAGGAGGGATTGCCGTAGAACCGCTTAGCCGTCTCGTCGACCAGATTCAGTGTTGCGCTGTCCGGCAGAGCTGTGGCTGCCCAGTCCAGATATATCATAGTCTATTGAGAAATCAGCGTATCAAGTCGATAATACTCACGATAGAGAGAGTCAGAGAAGTAATCGCCGAAAAGAGCCCAATTACCACCAAAGTGTCGTTGATGCTTCTTTTCACATGTTCGAAAGACCTCTTGTCGACGTAGATCACCGATCCGGGTTGTACTTCATCGATTAAAGAGATCGGTATCGTATTGGCGTTTTCGTCTACCAGATAGATGCGGTTCGGATCACCCATCTCGATATTTACACCCCCGGCTGCAGCGATATAATCGGAAACCTTAGCACCGGTGATATAGGGAAAGGATCCTCCGTTGTTTACCTGGCCTGCGACAACTACTTTGAGCTTTTTCATGGGAATGAAGACATGATCCCCCGGCTCCAGAACTAGGTTGAGCTGGGAGTCGCGGGTATTCCATAGGCTCTCAATATTCACCGGTATTCGGTGTCTGTCAGGTTTCCTGATAATAAAGCTTCCCTCGGAATCTGTGAGAGGTGTAGGTCCTCCAAAAGTGTCCAAGACCTGGAGAAGTGTCATTCCTGGAACAAAGGGAAGATTGACGACAACAGGCTTATCAGGTATGATCCGCGGTTTGTCTCCCTCGGCCGGCTTACCGAAAAGCGTGGCTTCGAGAAGAATCATGTCCTGAGTCTCTGTCGTCGATCTCACGTAGACTCTGTCGCCGTTTTGAACGGCAGTTTCTTTGGTTCTGTCCAGGGATACCGTCAGATGCTCCGCCTCGCCCTCTGTCCCTATTCGCGCCACTTCGATGCGCGCTACTTCTGCGTCAGGCAGGGTGCCTCCTGCAATCGTCAGCAGATCGGAGAGAGTTTCTCCCTCTATCATCTCATAGGTGTCTGGGTACATCACCTGTCCGGATACATTGGCCAGGATCTCGGCGTGGGGCACGTAGATTTGGTCTCCCGGCTCCAGAAGGGGATTCTGGGAGGTGTCCGCCTCTCTCACAAAGCGAGAAAGATCGCACATGATGTCCCGGTAGCCCCGTTTTAGCATGATACGCCTGTAGGTCGCACCCTTCTTG
>CAZLRN010000491.1:0-3533 GCA_964561715.1 uncultured Spirochaetales bacterium | reverse complement strand
GCGCCGGTGGAGATACTCCGCGACTCAAACGGGATCCCTCACATCTACGCCGATACCATGGAGGATCTCTTTTTTGCCCAGGGCTATGTGCACGCCCAGGATCGCTTCTGGCAGATGGAGTTCTGGCGCCGCCTCGGCTCCGGTCGGATTGCAGAGCTTTTCGGCGAGTCTCAGAAAAAAACCGACGTGTTTATGAGAACCTTAGGATTGAATCGAGTTGAGAGTGAAGAGTTTAAAAACCTCGATCCGCAGCTCCAGTCATACCTTAACGCCTACGCTGACGGGGTTAATGCCTATATTAAAAACCGCAGTCCGGCAAGGCTGGGACTCGAGTTCGCGTTATTGAAATTGAAGGGCGTCAAACTCGAGATCGAGCCCTGGACTCCCATTCACTCTTTGACCTGGGCCAAGCTCATGGCCTACGACCTGGGCACCAACATGTTCACCGAACGGCTCAATCTGGAGCTGGTTCGAGCAGCGGGGCTTTCAGGACTGGCGAACTTCTTTGCCCCCTATCGCAGCGATATGCCGCTGACCACTACCGACGCAGAACTGAATCTTTTTGCCGGATCCGAGATCGCATCCGGCTCAATGCCTCCAGAGAGATCGCCGGGCTTCGGCGGCTGGATCGAATCCGGCTCCAACAGCTGGGTTATCTCAGGCGATCTCACCACCAGCGGAAAGCCGATTCTAGCCAATGACATGCATCTGGCCAGCCAGATGCCCTCTATTTGGTACGAAATCGGGCTGCATTGCACCGGCGAAGGAGTGCCGGGCGGATCGAGAGGCGATCGACCCTATCAGGTGCGGGGATTCTCCTTTGCGGGCGTGCCGGGGGTGATAGCGGGTCACAACGATCGTATAGCATGGGGTTTTACTAACTCAGGCGGGGATGTCCAGGACTTCTATCTTGAACGGATCAACCTCGAGAATCCCGACCAGTATGAGGTCAACGGCAAGTGGGTGGACATGGAGATCACCCGCGAAAGTATAAAGATCCACGGAGAGGATGAGCCCTACGTATTTCTGGTCCGACGGACAAGACACGGACCGATCTTCTCCGATACAGGTTCGTTTCAGGGACTAAGCAGCTACACAATGTCAGCAGGCGATGTATTTCCCAACAACCTCAATCTCTATGCTGTGTCTCTGCGCTGGACCGCCCTCGATCCGAGCAAATTGTTCGAAGCCCTCATAGGGATAAACCTTGCGACGAACTTCGATGAGTTTCGTGATGCCCTGCAGTTTTGGGATGCTCCTTCTCAGAATGTGACTTACTCCGATGTCGAAGGTAACATCGGTTATCAACTAGCCGGAACGATTCCTATTCGACAGAAGGGAATCGGCCTCGTTCCGGTGCCCGGATGGACCGACGACTACGAATGGTCCGGCACCATACCCTTTCGAGAATTGCCGATGGTCATCAATCCGGAAAAGGGATACATCGTGACGGCCAACAATCCGATCGCGAGCCGCAATTATCCCTATCTCCTGGGCACCAGCTTTGCCTATGGCTACCGCGCGAAGCGCATCACGGAGATGATCGAGAAGAGTCGAGCCGGCCTTTCGATTGACGATGTCATAGCCATGCAAGGAGATACGCTCAATCTGGGCGCTCTCGAAATCGTTCCCTATTTTTCGGACCTCTCCCTAGACCAGGCTTTCGAGGTGATCAAGAGCGAAGAGACAAGGGACAAGGAAAAGCAAGAGACGGAGCGGGAGAAAAAAAAGCGAGAGAAGAGGGAGATGGAGGAACTGGAGGGACTCCAGCGCGCGAGGGAGATTCTGCTAGAGTGGGACGGCCGAATGGATCCCAACAGCGTCGGAGCGGCGATTTATTCCTACATCTGGCTCTATCTGGTGGAAGAGACCTTTATAGATCAGTTTCCGGAAGATCGGTGGCCTCCTGGAGCGCAGGACAGATCCCTGAACGCTTTTTATTACCTGCTTCGAGATCCCGAAAATCCCTGGTGGGATGACAGGCGAACCCCGGACATCCGGGAGAGCCGAGACGACATTCTTCTGAGAGCCGCTGCAAAGGGCTATAGGGCGGGGGTCAAAAAGCTCGGCAAAAACCTCTCTTCGTGGAAATGGGGTAAGATTCACCGGATCGAGTTTCGCAATAGGACGCTCGGAGAATCCGGAATCGGAATTGTCGAGAGAATCTTCAATCGAGGCCCCTTTTCAGTCGGGGGTGGAGCAACCCAGGTGAAAAGAACGAGCTGGGACCATAAAAAACCCTTCGAAGTGAACCATATACAATCTATGCGGCAGATTATCGATATGAGTGACTTGAGCGCTTCTCTTATGATCCACACCACAGGGCAAAGCGGGCATCCTGGCCATCGCCATTACGCCGACTTCGTGGAGCCCTGGCGGAAAACCGGCTATCATCCAAATCGATGGAAGAGAGAGGACGTCGAAAAAGATTCGCGAAGGCGCCTGACCCTGAAACCTTCGAGCTAGGCAAACTCAGCCCGATCCGATGCTCTTTGCGAGAAGTTGTGCCACCTCGAACTTTCTCTCCGGTGGCAGCTTGGCATCGGGTCTGATGAAGCTCTCGAACCGACCCAGGAACTCGTCCGGCAGAACCGCGAGCTCCTTGATGTGGTCGTGCAACAGTCTTCCCGTCGGTTCGAGGCGCTTGTTGAGGGCAAAGACATAGCTGCAGAGGCTTTGACAGAAGCCGGAGGCTGATATCTGATAGTACAGGTTGTCTCCCCGATAGACCGCTGCGCCAATACCATTCAAGTAGTGATCCAGAGAAAACCTCGCAGCCTCCATGATGCTCTTCCAAAAACCATCTGGAATGCTCTCGAGCCGCTGTTTGAGCTCTTCGAACCAATTGCCCTTGGAATAGAGAACTTGCCCGTTTCGAATACGGTACAGCAGATGAGTCGATTCGCTTCTGAACACCCAAGTCTGCTCCTCCACCCGCTTGACCAGGAGACTCATCCGGGAGACATCCTTGTAATAAATGCTCACAGGCAGTTCATCGACGAGAAACCTGTCGATGGGATAGATAGGCGACGTTTCGAAACCGCCGGGATGACCGAACTGCTCCCGTCTATCGTTGGAAGGCAGGAGATCTCCCCTGAAATAAACATCGAGGTCGATGATGAAGTAAGGATCGTAGGTTTCGACCCTGGCCACCTCGCCCAGGACGATGGAGGCGATTCCGTTCCACTTCGAAATTATTCCAACAAGCCCGTCCAATATTTTTTTTACTTTTTGCTGCACCTTATTGCCTTTCGAATACTATATCGTTGGCTGCGCCCACAACCCAATCAATTTGGCCCTTTTCTTACATGCAGCTAACGATTTAGCAATTCCGGCTCAGATCGGTTTCGGACAATCTTGCTTGAATAACAAGAAATTGAGCCGGAATTGCATACTGCGAGTCGGACTCGCTTATCGCATATTAGCACGGTTACACGCCTTAACGCAATATCGCGGATGGCTTCGCCTGCATCAATTCGGCAGGCGTCTCATAGGCAACAGGCACCTTATAGGCGGTAGGCGCTTCATAGGAC
>CAZLRN010000490.1:0-3545 GCA_964561715.1 uncultured Spirochaetales bacterium | reverse complement strand
GATCTCCTGCGGCTTTTCCACCCTCTCGCCATGGCACCCACTGGCTTGCGCAATCCGAACAAAATCAGGTTGGACCTCGAACTCCGTGGCGATAAAGCGATTACCCCGCAGCTTCTGCCCCCGCCGAACCCAACCCAGGCTCCTGTTGTCGAGAACCACAAAGGTCACCGGTGCGTGATGTTGAGCAGCTGTTGGAAGCTCCTTCATGAACATCTGGAACGCCCCGTCTCCCACAGGGCACACGACATCCCGCTCCGGAGCCGCCAGCTTGGCGCCTATAGCAGCGGAGCAGCCCCCTCCCATGCAGGTTTGCTCTCCGGGGGCAACGCAGGAGCCGGTGCTCAGCACCTTGTAGTAGGACCAGAGGTCCTGCGAGCCGTTTTCATTGACCAGCACCGTGTCCCTGCCAAAAACCTTATTCAGCTCCCGCATAACCCTCTTGGTTTTGATAGGCACCGCGTCGGTCCGGCACTCAGCCTCCACCCGTTCTTCGAAGGCTTTCTTCTCCGCGGCTATCTCCGCAGCGCGCTCCTGAGACTCATCAGGCACACCCCTCTCTCTAAGCCGTTCGGCGAGGTCCCGCAGCACCAGAGCGACATCCCCCAGCAGGGCGACATCAGGCCGCCAGTTTCGGCCCATCTCCTGCGGGTCAATATCGACCTGGATGTAGCAAGCTCCATGGGGAAAAAATTGCTGGTGGCCGGATTGGAAGTCCTCGTTTCGAGAACCCAGGGTCATGATTAGGTCTGCTTCCCCGTAGATGCGTTCCCCCAGCTCGGTGAAGTAGAGCCCCACCTGTCCGAGAGCCAGCCGGTGATTCTCCGGCAGGATGCCCCTTCCACAAGGAGTCGTCATCACGGGAATGCCCATAAGCCCGGCTATGATCTTGACCTCGTCAAACGCGCCGGAGCTGACGGCGCCGCCCCCGGCCACGATCAAAGGTCTCTGGGACTCTATGAGAAGTGTAGCAGCTTCTTCGATTTTTTTGGGATCGGCTGAGCAGCGGATGGGATAGTCTGCCGGAATGTACGGCGGAATTTGGGCCTCTCGCGCGCCGACATCTTTGGGGATGTCGATGTAAACAGGGCCTGGCTTTCCATTGGCAGCGATGGAGAAGGCTCGAGCCATGACCCAGGGCGTGCGCTCCGGCTCGGTGATCCTGTCACACCACTTGGTGATCGGCCTCATCAGAGACATCTGATCGGTTTCCTGGAACGCCCCCATTCCCGCGTTGCTCCTCTCCGAGCTGGCGCCGATCACGACAACGGGCAGGCAGGCCGAATGGGCCTCCAGAACGCCGGAGATAAGATTGGTGACGCCGGGACCAGGGGAACCGTAACAGACCCCGGGGGTCCCGGAAAGGCGAGCTACTCCCATGGCCATAAAAGGTGCGGCGCTCTCCTCCCGAACCAGAACAGCCTCGATCTCGGGCTCGTCGTAGAGGGCGTCGTGGAAAAGATCTCCCCCCGGAAGTCCGAAGACGTATCTGATCCTTTCAGCTTTCAATGCCGACACAATCGATTGCCATACATTCATATTCGCGCCTCCCTCATCCCTCCACTTTGCCTCGTTGCGGCGCGAAAGTCCATGGTACCAACCATGGAATTATCGATATATTAACGAGAGGAGGCGGCATGCGACGGATAGAGAAACCCAAAGTATACCTGGTGGCCAAAACAAGCCTTGTTCCCGAAGGCCTGGAGGAGTATCTCGAAGACTTAGGAAATCCTGAGTGGAAGCCCGAGCAGGAGGTTTCGGATGCCGAGACTCTCATCGAGGCTGCGGGACGGATGTGCTACAGAAGCTGGCAGCCCTTCGATCCGGACAAACCGGAGGCCACGAATCCAAATGTGACCAGGGTGAGGAAGGGCAACAAGGAATACATAGCCAATGTTCTGGCCAGTGGGCATGGATCGCTTCTGGAACACGCCACCATGACCTTTATCTGTCGGGGCGTATCGAGGGTCTTCACCCACGAGCTGGTACGTCATAGGGCGGGCATGGCCTACAGCCAGGAGAGCCTCCGCTATGTCCGCCTGGATGATCTCTCCTTCTGGCTCCCCGATGCGCTAAACGGCAAACCCGAAGCCCTGCAGAAGTTCAAAGAAGTGATCCATCTTTTGGAGGGGGTGCAGAGGGAGCTGGCATCGATCTTCGACATCGAAAACATCAAGCAGTTCCACACAAAGAAACAACTGACCTCCCTCTTCCGCCGATTGGCGCCCATCGGCTTGGGGACCTCGATCATGGTGACGGGAAGCTTGAGGGCCTGGCGTCATATCATCGAGCTGCGAACCTCAGAGGCGGCAGAAGAAGAGATACGAATCGTCCTGGGGGAGATCGCCACCGTGTGTCTGCGGGAATATCCGAATGTCTTTCAGGATATGTCTCGGAATGCCGAGAGCGGCGAGTGGTTCTTCGCCAACTCAAAACCTTGAGTCTCTGCTCACTCCAAGAGCCTGCTTGAGCCTGTCGATCTGCTCCGCCATCGGACGCGGAGCCTTCGGGGTCTTCCTGCCAAAAACCGGCTCCACTTTCAGAGATATGAATACCGGTCCGTCTCCCCGCAGCGCCTCCTCGGCGCCCCGTCCCCAGGATTCCTGATCTTCGAAGCAATAGACCCTGGAGATCCCGGCGGCTCTCGCCAGGCCAGGAAAGTCGATTCGTCCGCTTCCTGCCGTGGGTTGGCCTCCGGTCGCTTCGTAGTGTCCGTTGTCCACGATGATCAGGTAGAGGTTGGTCGGGTAGCTGGCGATCGTTACAAGGCAGCCCAGATTCATGAGGAGGCATCCGTCCCCGTTGACCACGATCACGCCCCGCTCGGGCTGCGAAAGCGAAAGTCCCAATCCCAATGCCGGAGCCTGTCCCATCGTGGAGGGCACATAGTTGAAATCCAAAGGCGTATCCGATATCTGCGGCCAGAGCTCAACGGAGCTCATAGCTGTAACGACAATGCGATCTCCGCGATGGGCGGCCAGGATCTCGAGGGCTTCAGACAGAGTCATTGACATCTTCCATTACTCCACTCAATCGTTTACTCAGCTTAATCGCCTATTCGGCGATAAGGATAGCGCCGGCTTGTTTCTTCGCGGCAAAGCCGCGATAGGCGTCAGTGATCTCATGAGCTTCTGCGGTTTTTTCGACAAGGACGTATGGAATGCCCCACGACCGCAGGATAGGCTCCACAAAACCGGGAGCCGTGTCCGCCGTGGTGCCCTCCCGGTAACTGTAGTAGCTTCGCCAACCTACCATAAAAATAATGGGCACCTTGAGATCGTGAATGAAGTTTCGCATCGAATCCCCGGCCTCGAACATCCCGGTACACTGGATCACCACCACCGGCCTCACCCCGCCAATGTACAGCCCCGCCGCGATGGCAAAGGCTTCTCCCTCGCGGCAGACGCGAATCAGGGTGATTTGGGCATTCGCGCTCAGCTCTGAGTCCCACGTCCCTGTATGGCTGTCAGGGATCCAAACGACATGAGAAACTCCGGCTTCGACCAGACCTCTCACAAAGGTGATTCCATCCATTCCGTATCGCTCCG
>CAZLRN010000489.1:0-3564 GCA_964561715.1 uncultured Spirochaetales bacterium | reverse complement strand
GTCGAGGCGAACCGCCCGAGAGGCGGCCGAGGGTCTATACAAAGCAGCCCTGAACACGATCAACGGTCTGAGGGAGGTTGTCAAGCTGGCCGATTCTTAATCCTCATAACCCAAACACTAAAAAAGGAGAAAACCATGAACAGAATTGGATTCATAGGCCTCGGAGCCATGGGAAAACCTATGGCTCTGAACCTCGTAAAATCCGGAATGCCGGTGACGGTAACCTATCACAGAAACAGGGCACCGGCCGAAGAGCTTGAGAAGGCCGGAGCGAAGCTGGTCGACAGCGTGGCCGAAGTGGCCAAAAGCTCGGAAATTGTGGTAACCGTTCTGCCTGCAGACAGGGAGATAAGGGAGGTTTATTCGGAGCTCATCGACAACCTGAAATCCGGCTCGGTGTGCATCGACATGACTACTGCCATGCCGCAGCCCATCATCGAAGTGTCAGAGCAGGCGTTCGAAAAAGGGATCCACGTTCTCGACGCGCCGGTAAGCGGCGGGGTTGCCAGAGCCGAAAGCGGCTCCCTCACGATTATGGTCGGGGGAGAGAAAGAGACTATCGAGAGCTGCCGCCCGGTTTTGGAGGCAATGGGCGAAAAGATCTTTGTCACTGGTGAAGTCGGCAGCGGCAAGGGCATCAAGATGATCAACCAGATTCTCAACGCCGGAAACACCTACATCGCCTCCGAAGCGCTGGTGTTGGCCAAAAAGCTGAATCTTGACCTGAATACCCTCTGCGAGGTCATAGGAGCCAGCTCGGGGGGATCCTGGGTTTTTCAGAATGTGATTCCGAAGTTCGTTATCCCCAAGAACTTCAAACCCGGCTTCAAGCTGAATCTGATGAAAAAGGACATAGATCTCTCGATTCAAAGCGCCAAAGAAGAGGGCCTCTCTCTACCGATCACGAGCCTCATTGGCCAGATCTATCAGGCTGTCATCAATCAGGGCTACGGCGAGAAATACTACTGCATCATCAGTCAATGGGTGGAAGAGCTCAACAGAGAGAGGGGGGAGTAGATGGCGGCTTCTGATATGCTGCTTCCTGTCGCAGCGGCACAGGAGTTCTGCGTGAAGGTCTTTGTGGCTGCCGGGCTTACCTCCCAGGATGCTCATACCGTCACGGACAATCTCATCCTTGGAGACCTAAGGGGCCTGGCTTCCCACGGAATCGCCAGGCTTAAGGTCTATACCGAGAGAATCAGCAACGGCCTCATCAACGCACATCCCAACATCAGAACTCTCAATGAAAAACCCGCGATGTTCCACCTGGACGGGGACAACGGTCTCGGTGCTGTCGTCGGCACAGAGGCCATGGAAATGAGCATCGAGAGGGCATCGAAAAACTGTGTCTGTTTCTGTTCGGTCCGCCGGGCCAATCACTTCGGCATAGCCGCATACTACACGATGAAGGCAGCCCGCCGGGATATGGTCGGATTCGCCTTACAGAACAATCCGCCTGCCATAGCTCCCTGGGGTGGCATTACCCCCATGATCGGAACAAACCCCTTCAGCATTGCTGTGCCCGCAGAGACGCACGAGCCCATCGTCCTGGACTGCTCATGCAGCAAGGTGGCCCGAGGCAAGATCAACGTCGCCGAAATCGAAGGCAGGTCCATTCCCGAGGGATGGGCCATTGACGCGGAGGGAAGACCCACTACAGACGCGACGCAAGCCCTCAAAGGATCTGTCCTGCCCTTCGGCGAGTACAAGGGCTATGGAATCGCCATGATCATAGACATCCTATGCGGTATCCTCAGCGGTTCGGCATATGGAACCCACGTCGGTGCTCTGTGGAACAATCCCAAGACCACGCAGAATCTCGGGCTTACATTTATGGTTATCGATGTTTCCTCCTTCATGGATCCAGCCGAATTCAAAGCTCAGACGGATCGCATGATCGAAGAGCTCAAAACAAGCAAGCGGGCTAAGGGAGTTGATGAGATTTTTGTGCCAGGGGAGATCGAGCACCGCAACCTCGAGAGAAATGAAAAGAGAGGAATTACCATAGGACAGGGTGTTCTCAACGATTTAAAAGAGCTCAAAGAGTCCTTCGCCATCGACTACGAACTGGAAGAACAGCTTACGAGGTAGCGTCTCGCTTATCAATCCGAGTATAAAAGCCGCTTCAGGAAGAGCGACGGGGAACACCTGCCCGTATTTTTTGCACCACATCCTCCAAGCCGCGAACAATCTCCTGAAGAAACTTCTCTCCCTTTTCGGCAGTGGCTGATGTGGGATCTCCTGCTCCGCCATGGGTAGTTCGCTTGTCCATACGTCGATACTCAATGACCCCCGTAAGGCTCAACCTGGCCTGCCCGCCGTCGGCATCCAGGCGATCCTCTTTGACCAGGCCGGGCTTCAATGCCATCACGATCGACGTCTCGGTTTCGCCTGCGTGACCCGAGCCTCCCGGTCCCTTGTCACGAATCTTTTCGATCTTGTCAGCTGAGGGATCACTGTAAATAGGGCAGGCGAATACCTCGACTTCGCTGTGCTCTTCCATAAGCCTCTGAAGCAACACCGAAATGTTGGCGGTATTGCCGCCATGCCCGTTCACCAGGAGAATCTTCTGAAATCCATGCTCAATCATGGAGCACACGACATCGGCCATGATCTCGAGATGAGTTTTCAGGCTTGCCGAAACCGTTCCCTGATACTTCATGTGATGGCGAGAGTATCCCAGCCACATGACCGGAAGCAGAAGCACGTCCTCCTGCAGAGCCGCTTCCAGGCGCCGGCAAACCTCTCCGACAATTAGCGTATCCGTGCACACGGGCAGGTGAAGGCTGTGCTGCTCCATCGAGCCAACCGGAAATACGACAACCACATCCCGTGGAATTTCGGCAATTTCGGGTGAGGTCAATTCTTCGAGTTTCATCCCAGGATTCCTCTACACGCTATTTCTTTGCCGCAGCATTCTTTGCAGCAATATCCTTTGCAGCAATATCCTTTGCAGCGTTCATCCTTAGCCGCTAATCCTTAGTGAGGGTCCCATAGACGTAGCCCCAGGCGCAGGTAAAGATACTCGCTGCGACCAGAACCATGACGATAACGGCGAGAACTCCCAGAAAGACAGCGAGCTGGGTCAGGATGAAGGCAACAACGGCGATTACGATTACGACGATCAGGCCCAACACGAACATTCCGCCAAAGATCGTCCACTTGTTTCCGTAGGTCACGGAGTTGCTCTTTTTTATCGCCTCGAGTGGACCCGATTCGCGGTCGACCACCAGATAAAGCGCCAGGCTCCAAGCGATAGAGATCACGATGCCCGGAATGATCAGAAGGTACAGCCCAATGATGATTCCGATTTCCGTGAGCCCCCAGCAGAGAAAGACCTCCCCCATGCGCTTTCGATAGACCGGATCGAAGATCTCGGTATAGGAGATCTCTTCGTCCCGGCTTACCTTTGCAACAAGCCCGGCAAACAGACCGATTGTTGTACCGACGTTGATGTAGGGAATCCAGATTGTCAAAGCCCAGAGAAGGGCGTTGACCCCAATAGGCAGGACATTCTTGAATCCCTTCGAGAAGCCCGTGTTGATGATGCCGTTGACCGTCAAG